>JBCCHD010000021.1 GCA_039028935.1 Pseudomonadota bacterium
CTCAAACTGGGCCTGAATATCTTTCCGGCAAAATTGTTGCCGATTATTTAGATGAATTGGATGAGGATGTAATCGCAACCGAAAGGCAAAGATTAAATTGGGAGAAGGAAGCCTGCATCGTGCTTGAGGCCTGGGGTCAAACTAGGATTAAGCAGTTATTGGGAATCTGGAAGTCTAGACGTGTTGAGCATAAGGAGGACATGCTTGAAAACAAGATCGAAAACTTTGCTTCAAGGATCGAGGCATTAGGGAGATTTGAAGGGAAAATTGTAAAGCGGGCAATTAAACAACTCGCGAGAATTGAGAAAATAAATAATGATCAATTTTTGAGCTTGGGAAGCGCAATACTCACTGCATGGGAAGGCGGGCGCCTAAAGGAACTGATAAGCGCATTATCTGACTCGGCCGATTTGGATGAGAATAAATTGCTAGAGATTTTAATAGAAGCAAATACGATTCAAGCATTGCATACAGCTGAAGCCGTAAAAGCTAAAATGGAGACAATTCGAGGTCTTGAAGAGCGAATAAAGAATAAAGAATTAGAAAATGCGACACGGGACTACATTGCAAAAAATCCGTGGTTGGTGTCACCTCATTGGGAAACATTTGCAGTTGAAAAAGGCACAAAGCAAGTAATGCAAAAAGCCGCAGCCGAAGCATGGACTGGACCACTTAAACCTGATCCAGATTGGGAAAAACGGATTGACCTAATGTTTTCAAGTGGGGATCAGCTTCTGCTCCTAGAATTCATGAGGCCTGGCCTGACGGTTGATCACGACCATTTATCAAGATTCGAAGCGTATGCTGATTGCATAAGGGCAGCAATCGAATCGAACACCGCCGGGAAGTTTAAAAAATTAACGGGATATTTGGTCGCCGACAAAATCGAAAAATCGAAACCTCAATGTCGCAAGAAAGTTGAGAAACTGCAATTAGATGATTTACGGGTAATGGATTGGGATACATTGCTCTCCCAAGCATATGCACAATGGAAGGAGTTTTTCGGGCATCTACTTGAGCGTGCTCCTGAAGATGAAAGGCTCCAAGAACTCGCAAGTTAGATCACTTCAACAGACTAACTCCAAATCTCTATTTTCCCTATTGACCAATGCTCTTGTAAATAATTTAGTTTGAGTGCAATAAGACTGTCTCAGAGACACGGGGCTAGTTAATCTATAATGGACAGGATATCTTCAATTTCGATCTTGAGAACACTCCGCAAACAATGTGAAATCAATAACTTAGATGCCCGGACAATTTAAGGTATCCAAGTCCGGACAATTTACGGTCCCGGCCCCAATTGATATCAACCATCCCAACGGCAACGACGCGAGCGTGGCGCGTTTGCACCGAACAGGTGTAGCGCTATCAATGACCAAGGCGCAGTGGCCGTGAATGTCGCCAACGCCGACGCGCGATTGACGATAAGCGTGACGCACTGGAACCGTTGCCATTTCCAAACAGGTGGCTGAGTGAACGAATCGCCGTACCGCGTTTCCGTGACAACCACACCGTCACCCAATCCATGCTCGCACGTCGTGAACAGCGAAGTCCTAATCAACAGAGGTCCTAATCAACAAAGGGGAATTGAATGACGCAGTCGACCGTCTTGATCACCGGCGCCAATCGCGGCATCGGCCTGCAGTTTGTTAACGCTTTTGCTCAAGAGCAGTGGTCCGTCATCGCGTGTTGTCGCGACCCTCAGAGCGCGTCCGAACTATCCGCGCTGAGTGCGCAGCACGAGGCGGTCGAGGTGCATGCCTTGGACGTGACGGATTACTCACAGATGGCCGCGCTTGCGCGTCAGCTTGATGACACGCCGATCGATATTCTGCTGAGCAATGCCGGTATATACGGACAACGCGTGTCGCTCGACGATGTTAATCTCGACGCGTGGCGTCAGGTGCTGGAGGTGAATACGCTCGCGCCGTTCGCACTGGCGCAACAGTTTGCTCCCCACGTGGCCGCCAGCAACAAGAAACTCATCGCTCTGATCAGCAGCAAAGTCGGTAGCATTGCGGACAACAGCAGCGGCGGCGGCTACGCGTATCGAAGCTCCAAAACCGCGCTCAATATGGTTGGCAAAAGTCTGTCGATTGATCTGGCCGATCGCGGCATCAGCGTGGTGCTCATGCACCCGGGATGGGTACAGACCGATATGGGTGGTCCGAATGCGCTGATTACGGTCGAACAAAGCGTGACGCAAATGATGGACACATTAAAAACAGCGGAAACGCGAAATGGCGAGTATATCGATGTCGATGGGCGCCCTATCCCCTGGTAGGGGCCTCTCGCGTACGCAAACGGGGCGGCGATATGCGCTCGAAATCGACGCGTAGACGGACCGGGTAAGCGGCCCGTTACAACCAAATAAGTCTGCGAGTTTATAGGGGAAACAAACAGAAGCGATTGTCTTCACATCGCAATCGCGTGCGCCAACCTAACCTCGTCGATTGGCCCACTGATACCTACGACATGCCTTCACCATGAGCGCCGTTCAAATTGTGTGGTTTAAGCGAGATCTGCGCTCAGCCGATCATGCGGCATTGACGGCGGCGGCCGCGCGCGGCCCGGTGTTGCCGCTGTTTGTCGTTGAGCCCGACTACTGGCAGCTGCCCGATGTCTCGGCACGCCACTATGCGTTTTTAGGTGAATGCCTGACGTCTTTGCGGAATGATCTGGCGCGGCGAGGACAACCACTCATCGTGCGAGTGGGTCCCGTCGAGGTGGTATTGGAGCGGGCGCGCCGACGATTTGGCGCAATCGTACTCTGGTCTCACGAGGAAACCGGCAACGCATGGACCTACGAGCGCGACAAACGCGTGGCGCACTGGTCCACCTCACACGGTGTTGTTTGGCATGAATGCCGACAAAACGGCGTCGTACGGAGGCTGGGATCACGCGATGGCTGGGCGTCCCGTTGGGACGCGTTCATTCAACAACCGATACATGATCCCCCGCATTCTCTGCCACCGGTCTCCGGCATCGAACCGGGAGACCTGCCCAGCCCATCGGACTTAGAGCTGGCGCCCGACATCTGCCCGGAGCGTCAACGCGGCGGTCGCGAGCACGGCCTTGACTGCCTCCATTCCTTTTTGCATGAGCGTGGGCAGTGGTATCGCCAGGCGATGTCCAGTCCGCTTGGCGGTGCTCAGCAATGCTCGCGAATCAGTCCGCACCTTGCCTGGGGCACGCTATCGATTCGCGAGGTGTACCACGCGGTGCAAGCTCGACGAGAAGCTCTGAAGTCTATGAACACGAAGGGCTGGCGTCCATCACTCAAGTCGTACACATCGCGGCTACACTGGCGCGATCACTTCGTTCAAAAACTTGAAGATCAACCCAATATCGAGCGGCGTCATATACATCGAGCCTACGATGCAATGCGCACAGCGGAACCGCCCGCCACCACGCTTCATGCATGGCGCCACGGCGAAACAGGGCTACCCTTTGTCGACGCCTGCATGCGATCGCTGCAGGCCACCGGTTGGATAAATTTTCGCATGCGCGCCATGCTCATGGCGGTCGCAAGCTACCACCTGTGGCTCGACTGGCGTAAACCCGGAGAGCACCTCGCACGAGTCTTCACCGACTACGAACCCGGTATTCACTGGCCGCAAGTACAAATGCAGTCGGGCACTACCGGTATCAATACCATTCGCATTTACAATCCGATCAAACAGGGCAACGACCAGGATCCAACCGGTGAATTCGTGCGGACATGGATTCCAGCTCTGGCGAGAGTGCCAGATGCGTTCATCCATGAACCGTGGCGCTGGTCCGAGGCATCATCCCTACTCGAAAAGACTTACCCGCTCCCCATTGTTGATCATATGGAAGCGGCCAGAGCCGCGCGGCAAAAACTCTGGGCCGTGCGAGACTCCGATCGCTTCAAAGATCAAGCACACTCGATTGTGCGAAAACACGCGAGCCGAAAGAGCGGACGCGGACGCGCGCGAAACGTCCGGCCAAAGGCGGTGTCACTGCCGCAGCTCAAGCTCGACTTGGATTGAACAACCGAACACAAAGTCCTTCGCGGCCGGCCTGGCATGGCGCACGAGGGACCACACCCGCTCAGATACGGCAGGTTGAGCGCGCTGACACGACATCAACGACTGAGGATCGCCACACGGATTCGGCCGGTGAGGTACACTCTCGGCGTTCGCGTTTCTGGGACCAACGCGCGTCTTTTACACATGGTTTTTAGTTGGGAGCGTTAACTGAGCATGGTGTACCGATTTACGGACGATTACAGTGAAGGTGCGCACCCCCTTATTCTCGAGGCGCTCACGGCGAGCAATGCCGCGCAACAGTCCGCGTACGGCGACGACGCGCATAGTCACAACGCGCGCCGCGCGCTGCAAAAACATCTTGATGGTGACGCGGCCATTCACTTTGTGGCCAGCGGCACGCTGGCCAATGCCATCTGCATCGCGAGCTGCTTGCGGCCTCACGAAGCGGTGATTGCCGCGCAGTCGGCGCACATCGCTCAACACGAAACCGGCGCGATCGAAGCCACTGGGCACAAGATCATCAGCGTGCCGACCGACGATGGCAAACTCACCGTCGCCGCGGTGCGCACGGCGGTAGAACGCAATACCTTCGCTCCGCATATGGCCAAACCCCGCCTCGTCTATCTCTCGAACGCGACGGAGCTCGGCACGGTTTATACCGGTGACGAATTAAGCGCGCTCAGTCAGTATTGTCGGCAGCACAATCTGCTGTTGATGCTCGATGGCGCGCGACTGGGCGTTGCGCTGGCCAGCACCACCCTCAGTCTTAAAGCGGTTGCCGCCAACGTTGATCTCTTTTGGATTGGCGGCACGAAATGCGGCGCGTTGCTGGGGGAGGCCATCGTGATCCCCAACTCGACGCTCGCCACCGACTTTGCCTTTCACATCAAACAACGCGGCGGGCTCCTATCAAAAGGGCGCGTATTGGGCGTGCAGTTTGAAACGCTATTCGAACAATCGTTGTACATTGAGCTTGCAACAACCGCCAACGCCCACGCGCATCGACTGTCGGAAGGGCTCATTGAAAAGGGTTATCGGTTGTTGATCGGCACGCAAAGTAATCAAGTCTTTCCGATTCTGCCCAATGACCTGGTGTCGACCCTTCGCCAGCACTTCGCCTTCCACACGTGGCAGGCCGGCGAGTCCGAAACCGCCATCCGGCTGGTCACCTCATGGGCCACCGACACCGACAAAATCATCGCGTTTCTCGCGAGCGTGCCGACTAAACGTTGACCCGATCTGGCAGCGCAAAGTGGGTGCGCGCAAAGTCACTGTTGAGTCGTTCCTGAGAGTACCAAGTCCGCAACGCGTTGCCGGCCTCAAGATCGGGGTTAGCCGCCAAAAACGCCTCAAATACACACTCGTCGCTCGTCTCACTATGACCTAAACACAGGAAGCGTTGTACACGCTCCGCCACAAGACTCAGAAAAGCGATCGTGATGGTCACGTTCCGTTTTTCCGGCACGCCGGCTCGGTTGACCAACACATCGATCCCGGCAAGATAGCAACGCAACGCCTCGATAAACGATTGGGTACGTACAACATCAAACGCCACGCGAAGATGCGCGCGATGATCGAACGTGACCGGATCCAGCTCGCCGTTCATGAAACGTTGAGTCATGGCACTCAGCGCGCCGTCTGCAGGGTCCGGTGGTGTCACAGCGTGCGTCACGATTCGCTTAGCGTATGGCTGTCGTCGGCGGTCAGATCCAGATCATAGACCGCTTTGAGCTGTTCGATTTTTTCAAGCGTCGCCTCCGAGAACGGTGGCTTTCCCTCAAAACAATGCAGCGTCATGCCCTCGAGCAAGTCGCCCAGCGACAGATCAAGCTGCTCGGCCAGCCCCTTCAGCACTTTAAGCATGCGTTTTTCAATGCGCACACCGGTTTGTACGCGCTCAATTTTTTTACTCATTGAGCTACCATACTACCTTGGTAACAAAATAACAATACTCAACAACCCTCGATTAGATCTCGGGTTGCGGCAAAGGGCGCCGGCCAGTCTAGATCAACGAGCTGCGCGGCGCTCGGCAAGCAATCAGGGTCAACAAACGACGCGAAGGTTGGATCAATGTTGCTAAACAACAGATCAAACGCCAAGCGGTCGCCTCCATACAGTCCGCGATGAATCATCGCCGCCGAAAACAACAGACCGTCACCGGGTTCGAGCGCCACATCGACAGCGTCATCGAGGTCGTCGTGCACCGCACAGCCGTTGCGCCCCATGCGCACGTCAAACTCGTGATCGGTGTCCCATCGGCGGTGGGTCCCCGGCACTAAAGAGATGCCGCGCTCCGGTTTAAATGCGATGCGCAGATGCAGCGGATCGTGCTCCTTGAGCGCCCGCTTTTGGGCGTCGATGCTCGTCTCGTTGTATTGACTGTCACGGTGCCAATAGTTGTCGAGCGAGGCATTGGCTGGATCAAAGAAAAGCTGCGTGTTGATAAACATCGCGCCTTGAGGCAATACATCTAGCACGACATCGCGAACCGCTTGGCTACCCACAAAGCGAAACAGCGTCATGCGTGCCTCGTCATCGAGGTAGCGCGTCGCCGTTAAGTTGGCGCTGTTGATGGCACGCGACGCATAGAAATCGGCGTTGTCTTCAAGCCAGGCGGCGTGAAAGCGCGTGAGTACCGCGTGCACGGGGGCGAGTTCAGAAGGCGCGAATAACGCCTTATGCAACCGATAGCCATGCTGTTCGTAGACTGTGCTCATACCTGCATGGAAACTATCGCACACCCGATGCGACGCCGCATAGTCAGCGTGCGATCCAACAAAGCGACCGATCAGTGTCGATCATTCCGAATTGACAGGCTGATGCGCCGACGCCTGTAGACGCCCTATCGATTCGCACTCACCGCACTCAACCTTCGCGCTGACGTTGACGTTCACTGCGCACGGGCGGTCCTATCCGCCGCACCCATCTGACCGTCGGCGGACGATGCGTTGGGTGCAGCCGCAATCAGTCGAGCGAGGGCAAATTCAGCTTATGCTCACGTGCACAGTCGCGCGCGATGTCATAGCCGGCGTCGGCATGACGCATCACGCCAGATGCGGGATCATTCCACAGCACTCGTTTAATACGCGATGCAGCCGCGTCGGTGCCGTCACAACAGATCACCAACCCGGCGTGTTGGGAGTAGCCCATGCCGACCCCTCCACCATGATGCAAGGACACCCACGTGGCGCCACCAGCGGTGCTCAACATGAGATTGAGCATCGTCCAATCGGACACCGCATCGGAGCCATCCAACATCGCCTCGGTCTCGCGGTTTGGGCTAGTGACCGAACCGGAATCGAGATGATCACGACCAATTACAACCGGCGCGCTGAGCTCACCGGACTTCACCATGTCGTTAAAGGCCAGACCCAAACGATCGCGATCGCCGAGCCCTACCCAACAAATGCGCGCTGGCAATCCCTGGAAATCGATGCGCTCCCTGGCCATGTCGAGCCAGTTGTGAAGGTGTTTGTCGTTTGGCATGAGCTCCTTCACTTTGGCATCGGTCTTATAAATATCTTCCGGATCGCCCGACAGGGCAACCCAGCGAAACGGGCCGATACCACGGCAAAACAGTGGCCGAATGTACGCCGGCACAAAACCTGGGAAATCAAACGCGTTATCAACGCCCTCGTTTTTTGCCTCCTGCCGAATATTATTGCCGTAATCCACGGTCGGAATACCCTGCTGGTGATACGCCAGCATGGCTTTGACATGCTCGGCCATCGATGCTCGCGCAGCAGCGGCCACCTTGTCTGGATGATCGCGTCGTTCACGGTGCCATTGCTCGACAGACCAGCCCACCGGTAAATAACCATTGACCGGATCGTGCGCCGAGGTTTGGTCGGTCACCAGGTCAGGTCGAATACCCTGTTTGACCATATGCGGCAAGACTTCCGCCGCATTACCCAGCACGCCGACCGAAATCGCTTTGCCTTCCGCGTGTGCCTGTTCAATACGTTTCAACGCCTCATCGACCGTTGCAGCCTGGGTATCCAGATAGCGATTGCCTAAACGAAAATCGATTCGGGTTTGATCGCATTCAATCGCTAAACACGAGAAGCCGGCCATGGTGGCGGCGAGCGGTTGGGCACCCCCCATACCGCCCAGGCCTGCAGTGAGAATCCACTTACCGTGCGCATCGCCATTAAAATGCTGACGGGCGGCCTCGACGAACGTTTCATACGTGCCTTGCACGATGCCCTGCGAGCCGATGTAGATCCAACTGCCCGCCGTCATCTGGCCATACATCATTAAGTCGTTTTTATCGAGCGCATTGAAATGTTCCCATGTCGCCCAGGCGGGTACGAGATTGGAATTGGCGATCAGCACGCGGGGGGCGTCCACGTGGGTTTTGAAAACGCCCACCGGCTTGCCCGACTGCACGCACAGACTCTCGTCGTCCTCCAGCGTTTTAAGGGTCGACAAGATTTGGTCAAACGCCTCCCAGTTGCGCGCCGCTTTGCCGATACCCCCATACACAACAAGCTCCTCTGGGCGCTCGGCGACCTCCGCGTCCAGATTGTTTTGCAACATGCGAAACGGTGCTTCGGTGAGCCAGCTTTTGCAATTGAGTGCGTTGCCGCGCGGAGCACGGATGGTGCGACCGGTATCGACGCGAGTTTTTGAGGACATGATGACTACCTTGTTTAACGAACAGAGTGCGCCGGACCATTCGTCGACGCTCGCTTGTGCGGCGCGTGGCACGCTAAACGTGGCGCACAACATCGGCCGCCCCTCGACAGGTTGGGCCCCACTAGGGCAAGTCGACGCGCTGCCCGTCGGTGGGGTTGAGCGCGCGTCAACGCCAAATTAACCGTGTTCGACGTGATCTCGCTGAGTCCGCAGGCTAGCATCGCAAACTTGTATAGACAAGTTAAAACACCTGTGATTTACTCGGGAAAACGTCGCCCCTCGGGATACACTGATATTATGTCAATCCACGCGTTCGAATTCGCCCTGCTGCCGGACGGCCTGGCGCGCAACGTGGCCATCGAAATCGACGATGGCAGGATTACGCGCGTCACCCCAAATAGCGCACAAACCGGGGCCGCAGGATTGGCGCTGCCGGGCATGGCCAATCTCCACTCGCATGCACACCAACGCGCGATGGCGGGGCTCGCTGAACACGCCTCAGGCCAATCTGGTGTCACCGACAGTTTCTGGACGTGGCGAAAAATCATGTATGGTTTTCTCGATCACTTCGAACCCGAACACCTTTACGCCGTCGCGCGCCAGCTTTACATCGAGATGCTTAAAGTGGGCTATACGCGCGTCGCCGAATTTCAGTATCTGCACCATCAACCCGACGGCACGCCCTATGACGAACGGGCCACGATGACTTTGCACACCATCGACGCGGCGCGGGATGCCGGTATCGGCATCACGAGTCTGCCCGTGCACTATCAGTTTGGTGGTTTCAACCGACAACCCGTGAGCGAACAGCAGCGTCGCTTTTTTAATTTACCCGACGACTACGTACAGTTGGTGAGCCAAGTGGACGCTCAAAGCACGGGCAACGCCAACTGCGGCATCGCCCTCCATTCGCTACGCGCCGTTGATACTCAGACGTTCGAGCGTATCGCGGGGCAGCTCGATGTACTCGACGAGCGGCCGATTCACATTCATATCGCCGAACAGCAAAAAGAAGTCGACGATTGCCTGGCTTGGAGTGGCGCACGCCCGGTTGAATTCCTATTCGATCGTTTTCCAGTAACGTCCAACTGGTGTTTGATTCACGCCACGCACCTGGACGATCGAGAAACCACGCGTTTAGCCAAAAGCGGCGCGGTAGCGGGACTGTGTCCGACCACCGAAGCAAATCTAGGCGATGGATTGTTTAACGCCGTCGACTATCTCCATCAAGAAGGCGCATTTGGTATTGGTTCTGACAGCCATATCTCGGTATCCCCCGTCGAAGAGCTTCGGTGGTTGGAATATGGCCAGCGGTTGCGGCATCAAGGTCG
This sequence comes from Pseudomonadota bacterium, assembly GCA_039028935.1. Taxonomy (NCBI): domain Bacteria; kingdom Pseudomonadati; phylum Pseudomonadota; species Pseudomonadota bacterium. The sequence continues at coordinate 9,983 of JBCCHD010000021.1, forward strand.
CAACCTTTTGTGCGCCGAGGCAAGTCGTCACACCGGGCTACGCCTGTATCAAGCCGCCGCATCGGATGGCGCTCGCGCCTGCGGCCACCGGGCCGGCGTGCTGGCACCGGGTATGCAAGCCGATATGGTGGTGCTCGATACACAGCATCCGCTGCTGGTCGAGCGCGATCCAGAAGCAATGCTCGACAGCTATGTGTTTTCCGGCAATACCAACACGATTACAGACGTCTACGTCGATGGTCAGAAAGTCATTGACCAAGGCCATCATCGCGATGAGCAGGACGCTGCTCACCGATTTCGCACCACGCTGACTTCACTGCGATCCTCACTATGAATACGCTCATCTTACAGCCCGGCAAACTGACGCTTGTCGACTTGCGTCGCGCCTATTTCAGTCGCCACACGGTTCAACTTGCTGACGACGCCTGGAACGCGATCGATCGGGCGCAACGCGTCGTGCATCAAAAAGTGGAAGGCGGCGATATCGTCTATGGCGTCAACACCGGCTTTGGTCGCCTGGCGCAACAACACATCGACAAAGATCAACTCACGGAGCTGCAGCATAATCTGTTGTTGTCGCATGCGACCGGCGTCGGTGAGTTTCTCGATGCGGCCACCGTACGCCTTATATTATTGCTCAAACTCAACGGCCTGGCTCGAGGCGTGTCGGGTGTGCGCCGTAAGGTGATTGAGCTGTTACTCAATCTGCACAACCAAAATTTGCTGCCCGCCATTCCGGAAAAAGGATCTGTCGGCGCGTCCGGTGACCTGGCGCCACTCGCCCACATGAGCCTGCCGATTATCGGCCAGGGCAAAGTGTTTGAAAACGGATCGCTGGTCGACAGTCAGGCAGCTCTAGCCAGCGCCGGCTTGTCCCCCATCGAGCTCGCCGCCAAAGAGGGCTTGGCCCTGTTAAACGGTACGCAAGTGTCCACGGCGCTCGCTCTCAAGGGCTTATTTGAAGCCGAACAAAACATCAACGCGGCGTTTGTCGCCGGCAGTTTAACGGTCGAAGCGGCGCTGGGTAGCCGCACACCATTTGATCCGCGCATTCAGGCCGTGCGCGGCCAGCCCGGTCAGATTGAGGCTGCCCGCATCTATCGCCAGTTGCTCGCCGAGAGCCAAATCGGATTGAGTCATGAAGGGTGCGCAAAGGTGCAGGACCCCTACTCCCTACGGTGTCAGCCCCAGGTCATGGGTGCCTGCCTGGAGCAGTTGAGCCATGCAGCCACGACCATCGAAATCGAAGCCAATGCGGTGTCCGATAACCCGTTGATCTTCACCGATGAGGGCGACATTTTGTCTGGTGGCAATTTCCATGCGCAACCCATCGCGTTTGCCGCTGACAATATCGCGCTTGCCATTGCCGAAATTGGCGCAATGTCTGAGCGCCGTATGGCGCTACTACTCGATGCCAACATGAGCAGCTTGCCAGCATTTCTTGTGAAAGATGCGGGCGTTAACAGTGGGTTTATGATTGCACAGGTCACTTCCGCAGCCTTGGCGAGTGAGAACAAGAGTCTTGCCCATCCGGCGAGCGTCGATAGCCTACCCACATCGGCCAATCAAGAAGACCATGTGAGTATGGCCACCTTCGCGGCACGGCGACTCACGGATATGAACCTCAATACACGTTATGTTGTGGCCGTTGAAATTCTTGCGAGCTGCCAAGGCATTGAGCTTCGGCGACCTCTGCGTTCCAACGACACATTGGAAACGTATTGGCAAAAAGTCCGCGAAGTCGCGGCGTATTGGGATCACGATCGCTACTTTCAGCCGGATCTAGAGGCGATTGCTGATCTTATATCAAACAACACCTTTGGCGATTGGGCGAACGGCTATATTCAAAGATGATGAAATGATCACGTCATGAGTCGGGTCTTTTTGCCATACTGAGATTTGTATTTGCATCAACCCTTTTTTGAGCATTGATTATGGCAATCCGCGAGATATTGCAGATCGGTCACCCTATTCTCGCCGCGCGCGCGCAGGAAGTGGATCCGGCGTCTATCCAATCGCCCAAAGTGCAGGGATGGATTACGGACATGATCGATACGATGCGCGATGCCAACGGTGCCGGTATTGCGGCGAACCAGATCGGCATTCCGTATCGCTTATTTGTCATTGAGATCGGTGATAACCCCCGATACCCGTATAAACCGCGGGTACCGCTGACGGTTGTGATCAATCCAGACATCCGTATTTTGAGTGATGAGATATTTGTGTCGAACGAAGGCTGCTTATCGGTGCCAAATATACGCGGCAATGTCGAGCGCTACGCAGAAATTCGTGTGAACTATTACAACCGTGACGGCGATGCGATCAGCGAGACGATTCGCGGCTATTCAGCCTGCACCTGGCAACACGAAAATGACCATCTCGACGGCGTTTTGTTTCCACATCGTGTAACCGACCCCACGTCGTTCAGCTCTTGGCAGGTCTTTAAGGAATTTCAAGAAGAAGACTACGCGCGCAAAGTGCGCGCCCTCGTTGAGCGCTGGGGAAGTTAGGCCATGAAATCCCCGGCAAAACCGCACACGCCAAGGGCAAACATGCTGCTCTACAACGCGAAAATTGCCACCATGGTGCAATCGCCCTCCGCCTATGGGCTCATACGAGATGGCGCCATTGCCTTTCAGAATGAGCGCATCGCTTGGATCGGTCACAACGACGCCGTGCCGGACTCAATTGACTGCGATCTGCGTATCGACTGTCGCGGCAAACTCATCACCCCCGGACTGGTCGATTGCCATACGCATCTTGTATACGGCGACAATCGCGCGCGTGAGTTTGAACAACGCCTAAACGGCGCAAGCTACGCCGACATCGCAAAGGCCGGAGGTGGCATCATCTCCACCGTGAATGCCACGCGAGAAGCGAGCGATGAGCATCTGTTTGACCTGGCCGCAGCACGCCTCAAACAATTCATGCGCCAGGGCGTGACCACCATCGAAATTAAGTCCGGTTACGGACTCGATACCGGAACGGAACTCAAGATGCTGCGCGTCGCGCGAAAACTTGGAGATACGTTTCCAGTCGACGTTGTGACCACGTTTCTAGGCGCGCACGCCATTCCGCCGGAGTATCAGGATCGTTCCGACGACTACATTACGCTTGTCTGCAACGACATGCTGCCTGCCGTAGCCCGGCACAACCTCGCCGATTGCGTTGACGCCTTTTGCGAGAACATCGCGTTCTCGCGCGAACAAGTCGAACGTGTGTTTAAGGCAGCCCGAGCGCACAACCTGCCCGTGAAACTCCATGCCGAACAGCTTAGCAATCAACGCGGTGCCGCGATGGCCGCACGTCATAACGCGCTCTCAGTCGACCATCTGGAGTACTTGTCAGTCGAAGACGTCGCCGTGCTCGCTGCGAACAACACCGTGGCCGTACTGTCGCCCGGCGCGTTCTATTTTCTTAACGAAACGCAGCTGCCTCCGCTCGACGCCTTTCGGGCAAACGGCGTACCGATTGCGCTGGCAAGCGATCATAATCCCGGTAGCTCACCGATGCTGTCGTTCTCGCTGGTGCTCAATATGGGGTGCGTGTTATTCGGCTTAACACCAGAAGAAGCACTGACCGGCGTCACACGCCATGCCGCCCAAGCGTTAGGACTCGCCGACGAGGTCGGCACGCTTGCCGTGGGCAAACGTGCCAATATCGCGCTATGGGACACCGACCACCCAGCCGATCTCAGCTACGCCATCGGTGGCGACCTGTGTCTGGGGGCGTATTACAACGGTCGGTTCAATTCCTGGTAGCGCGGCCTGTTTAATGCGTTGAACGCGTCAGCGTCCTGTCGACATCCTAACAATCACCACCTCGTCGACGCCTGCGGCCCGATCAAGACTGATTAAACGAATCGGACAGCGCGTACTGATCACCTCGATGATAAAGATCAACATACGATACCGGCGTGTCGCGAGACCAGGTTTTGCGCTCGAGCAGTAGACAAGGAATGGCCGAGCTCATCGCCAACGCTTCCTGAATTTCCGACGTGGGCATGAGCGCTCGTACTTTGTGCTCAACGCGCTGCAGCGGCACGTTCGCCAATAAGAACTCGCTGGGTGTGGTGCGCGCAAGATCGATGACCGAATAGGTCGGCACACTGGCCGGGCTCACAAAACGCTTTTCAAACTGCAAAGGCACGTCGTTCTCCATGTGCACGATCTCCGTTCGAAAGGCGGGCTCATCCACGTCGAGCCCCATCCAGGATGACACTTCACGCGGCGGGACCTCCAATTCGTTTTTGATGACCTCAAAACTGTAGGTACGGCCGCGCTCCTTGACCTCTTCGGCAATACTTTTGACCCGCAAGAGATGACCTGTCGTCTGCGTTTGAGCCACAAACGTTCCCACACCATGGATACGATTGAGTAGGCCTTCGGTAGTGAGTTCGCTCAGCGCGCGATTGGCGGTCATTCGCGACACGCCGAACAGCCGCACCAGCTCGTTCTCAGACGGCACCCGCGCATCGGGCGCTAGCTCACCGGTAAATATCTTGTCCGCAATGAAATTCTTTACTTGCTGGTAGAGCGGCTTACTTTGTGGGTCTTTGGCCAATAGACTGCTCACGATGAAAAGCGGCGCAACGACGCCTGCCCATCGAGTGTAACAACCCGGTGCGCCGGTCGCACGTGCCACGACGCGCGTACCATCGAATCTCCGCCGCGTATGAGCGTAACGTCTTGAATCGAATTCTTGCTTTGTGCTCAGTTTGCTGATCAGGAACGGGCGTTAGCCCCGCGCGTTGCGCCATTCATTGTGGTCAACGCCAACAACCGACGACGCGCACCAGGAACGCAAACGAGTACCTTAAGACCGGTTCAATCACAAAACGGGCCGCGCTACCCACCCCCGCCTCGTCGGTGGCGATCAAGTGATACTTCTGTAACAATTTGGGGATAGGCTTTGGGTGTCATAATCCACGAGTTACTGATTCAGAACACGCAAATTGGGAAGTGACCAAGTCATGACGAACCGGCACATCGGGTCGCCTCATGACGGACACGAATAATCAGGGAGCCCACCATGTTTAACCAAACTGTTTTTCGCCCCGCACTCGCACTGGTTGCGTGTGTGATGGGTGTCGCCGCCTTCGCATCAGAGGCCACCTACCGCTTGACGGTAGTCAACAATTGGACCGTCAACGATTTTCCGGCCAATTTTCCTGCCAATGACCATTTCGCCATGCTCGGTGGCGGCACACACGATCCCAACCTCTCATTTTGGTCGCTCGGTGCCAATGCGTCGTCTCAAATAGAGACGATGGCCGAAGCGGGTAATGCCGTCCCGCTTCGCAATCAAATCACAAGCGCAGGCGGCTCACCCCTTCTTTGGAATTACTGGTTCTGCCGAGCCGACCATACCAACCCGGCCTGTGGCTCGACGGTCGTTGAATTTACAATCGACAGCGACGCCTCGGCCATCACCATCACATCAATGATGGCGCCGAGTCCTGATTGGTTTATCGGTGTTAGTGCGCTGAACTTGTTTCCGAATGGTGCCTGGCTAAGCTCGCTGCAGATTCCACTGTTTATGTACGACGCTGGAACGGAAGAAGGTTTGATTCCAAGTGGCAGTAACCCACCGACCTCACCCATCGAGCCGATTTCACATCTTACGTACAACACGGGTAACGGCGCGTATGAACGCACTGTTGATGTCGACATCATCGGCTCGTTTACGTTTGAACTTCTGAGTGTCGAAGACGATCTAGACGCCGACGCTGACGGTGTCGGTGATTCACTCGACAACTGTCAACTTGTCGCCAACGCGGATCAGACCGACACGGATGCAGATGGCTTTGGCAACGCGTGTGATCCGGATGTGAACAACGACTGCGTGGTGAACTTCATCGATTTATCCGCATTTTCGACCGAGTTTCTCGGCACCAATGCGCTGTTTGATTTTAATGGCGACGGCGCGGTTAACTTTATCGACGTGACCGTCCTACGTGATGCGTTCCTATCCGCGCCTGGCCCGAGCGCCGCAGGAGCCTGCATACCGTGACACAATCGACCGCTTTTCTGATCCATTGCATTCGTGCGGCGCTGGCTGCCTCGGCGACTCGGTCTGAATTTGACTTGCCTACCGTCTACTGGGAACAACGTTAGCCGTAGTTCAATATTCAGCCCCGATCAGAAACCAAAAGCGCGCGGTGTTTCGCCGCGCGCTTTTTTATGCGCCACTCACCATAGCGAGACACCCGACGGCCTGATAAGCTCATCAAGTTGTTGTCGGATTCGAACCCATGCGCCTGAGTCATTTCGCCCAAAATCTGATTGCCGGACTCAAGATTCTGACCGGGCGATCCGTCGCGCGACAACACGTTCACGTGTCGCTGCGGTTTGTATTATCGGGCCTATTGCTAGGCATCGGCCTAATGGCTGCACTCGATTATGCGCTTCAATCGCATGTGCGCTTTTGGGATGTGAACGGTAGCGCGATATTGGGCTGCTATCTCGCGATCGCCCTTTTGATCGCCATCATTTGCACCCATATCGAGAATGACTACCCGCAACTACCTGTTTTGCTTACCTTGCTTGCTGCCTGTTTTCCTTGGCTTGCGGTGGCGTTGTCGCTGTTTCCGTATTCGCTCGCCTCAGCGCACCCTTGGGTGCTCGTACTGCTGCTCGGCTACTGCGTCTGGGTGATCGTGCGGTGTCTTCGAATCGCGTTTTACTATCCATCGCTACGCTCGTCGTTTGTCGCCATTACGTTCATGGTCGCCGTGGCTGTTTTTGGATGGGGTCGATTTTTCTATCCAAACCTATTTGATTCCTATAACCCTGCTGATTATGAGGAATTGCCTCACCTCGACGCCGAGCACCTCTTTTATCAACAGCGGGACTTAGTCGATGATCAACTCATGTTTGTCTCGCCTTCTGCGCCCGGCTCAACCGATCATTTTTTTATCGGCTTTGGGGGCAGCGACCTTCAAACGGTGTTTGAAACCGAAACTCTGTATGCCAAGAAGCGCTTTGAGGAGCTCTATGCCACCAAAGATCGCTCTTTGATTTTATTTAACAACACCGAGAAACTCGATTCACAGCCCATCGCGAACAGTTACAACCTTAAACAGGCCATCAACGGTGTCGGTGACAAGATGAGTGGAGACGACGTGCTCATCTTGCTGTTAACTTCGCACGGTGACGACGACGCGACGCTTTCTGTCGACCTCGAGTCACTCGACCTTCGGCTGATCGAGGCGTCCGAACTACGCGCGGCGCTGGATATGGCGAACATAAAATGGCGCGTCATTATTATCTCCGCTTGCTTTTCAGGTTCGTTTATCGACGAGCTGGAGAGCGACCACACCCTGATTATCACGGCTGCGTCCGCAGACCGCAGCTCGTTCGGCTGTTCGTCCGATCGAGAACTCACGGTGTTTGGCGAAGCGTTCCTAAAATATTCGCTCGACGCCGAACACAACTGGGTGACGGCGTTTGATAAAGCGCGAACGTTGATCGCTGAGTGGGAAACCGAGGCGGACGTACCACAGTCCCAGCCACAGATCCGGCTTGGCCCGGCGATACAACGAAAATTGGGATTACCCTCACCGCCGACGACCGTTGTTCAATCCGAGCAACACACAGACTGAATGCGTGCAGACGCGTGTCGCGTCGGAAAGCGACGATCAGCCCACTAACGAATCAGCTGGCAAAGCGTGTCGTATTGAGCCGCTAGCTCTTGTTCATACTGCGCCTGCATGGCATTGATCTTGGGGGCGCGCTGTTCACGCTCTTGAATAATTCGATCAATGTTAGCCATCAGCTCATCCGCCTGCAGCTCCTCGATTTGAAACGCGTAGTCCCCGAGTCCAAATTCCTCGAGCAAATCGGCGGCTTTGCGGTAATAGCTGGTGCTCATGACAAGTTTCTTCGAATGCAACCCGATCACCGTACCGTGAAATCGTGTGGCCACGATAATGTCAGTACTGCCCATGGTTTCCTGCAGCGCGGCCACCGTCGTACTCGGCCGGGAAAGCTGGTCTTCGTCAAACTGAGTATGCCCGTTTTCTCGGAGACGCTCGAACACATCTTTCATGACATTACTGTCTTTGGTTTGGGTGGCAAAAAAGAAAAAGGGGAATCCACGCTCATGTAAGCGCACGGCGGTCTGCGCCAGCGCATCGACAAAATTGTTGTAGAGTCGAGCGTCAGACACATACCAGTAGTTACTTGAGTAGACCGGCATCGGATTAATACCCACAACCGGATGCTGCCAATCGGTTGCCCGTGGATTTACACGCTCAGGCAAACTAAAGGCCAGATCGGGCGCCACGTGAATATCAACATCGCAGCCGGCTTGCTGCAACAACGTTTTCGACGGCTTATCCCGCACCGACACATAGGCGGCTTGTTTCACTGCCTTACGAAAATGCTTCATGCTCAAAGGGGAATAAATGGGGCCCGCGCCTAGGCTGGCGAAGGCAATGGGCGTGTTGCTCTTGCGCGCGATGCGCGCCCAGCGCCTCAGCGTGAAAGGAAACGCCCAGGGTCCACCAAAGTTATCCAAAAACTGGTTCGACCCTGTAAAAATCATAAGGTCGACATCCTTCATGCGCTCGATATTGCGCTTTTCGAAACGTCGCTCGTTGCGCACGATGGCCGGTAGATTCGTGACCAAATCGAACAATCGTCGCAAACGCTGCTTGAGGGTGGGACGCCACGCCACCTGCGTGTAGGTCCATCCATCGCGCTCATGTAGCGGCGCCTTAGCGTTAGCGCTGTTGTCGTCGACAGACTGCCAATTGAGATACAAAATGTTGGAGATCGAGGCATCGTCCTCTGGACGCAGAGGAAAGCTGTCGTAGCCATGTCGCTGTCGGCTATCTTCGGGCACGATGGTAAAGAGCTTGAAGGTTACGCCGGGCAGACGCGCCTTGAGATTAGCAATGACCGACTCGGTGATTGCTTCGTCGCCCAAATTCTCATTGCCGGTATGCCCAAATAACGCCACCACTGGGGCGTTGGCTGCCGTGTTTTGTGTTGTTGACATGCTGTCCCTGTGTTGGTGAGTTGGCGACGCCAGCATGCCACATTCGGCTGCCAGATCGGCGCATCGGCGTCACATTCCGGGCGCAATAATACCTGTAAAATCGCGCCGCTTCACGCGGCCGCACTATAAATACAGCGTCACACCAATGCCAGCATCAAACGTGCGCCATCCAGCGCAAACAGATCGGGTACCATGGCGCCTAAACCAGAGCGTCATACCGATGTCACAGGGGACGGTTACGCTCAATTTTTCTTCAGCGACCCGCTTCGACGGGTCGCATGGACTCTTTTTTGGGGGAGAACCAAATGCTATTTGCCGATTGCGCGCCGATTGTTCGACGAGTTGTTCTACTTGTTATGCCATTTTTCCTTTCGGCCGCGGCCGCTCAGATTACGATCGGCGAGCCGATCAAAATTAATGAAATCGATTACGACCAGCCTGGCTCAGATGGTGCTGAGTTTATCGAGCTCTACAATTCGGGCCCGGCTGTCGTCAACCTGAGCACCTATACACTCGAACTCGTCAACGGCAGCAACGACTCGATCTACCAAACCATCGCCCTTGGCAATGTCGATCTTGGCGCCGGCGCGTTCTTCGTCATTTGCGCCGACGCATCGGAGGTCGCCAACTGCATGCTGGAAGGTTTCAGCTCGGTGCAAAACGGGTCACCGGATGCGGTGGGTTTGCTCAACAGCGGCGTCGTGGTGGACGCCGTGAGTTATGAAGGCGATGTCGCCGCACCTTATGTAGAAGGATCCGGCGTCGGTCTGGAAGATGTGAGCAGTGGTGGCACAGGCGGGCCGAACGAATTCAAGAGTATTGCTCGCTTTCCCGATGGCGATGATACTGATGTTAACAACGTCGATTTCTCGCAAGTCTGCATGAGCCCCGGTAGCGCTAATTTGACGACGACCAGCAACTGTCTACCGCCAAGTGTCGAAGCCATTGTCATCAATGAAATTGACTATCAAGAAACCGGCGTTAGCGATAATGAGTTTATCGAGCTCTACAACGCCGGTAATACAATGATCGATCTGTCGACCTACTCCCTTGACCTTATCGATGGCGGTTCGGTTGCGGCCTATCAGTCGATTCCGCTGTCGGGCACCTTGGATGCCGGCAGTTACTACGTGGTGTGCGGCACGGCATCCGTTTCGCCGTGCAATATAAACACCGCGCTGGGCAATGACTTCATTGAGAACGGATCACCGGATGCGGTGGCGCTATTTGACGGTACCGATCTAATCGACACGGTGAGCTACGCGGGCAGCGTAGCGGCACCTTATACTGAAGGCAGCGGCATCGGCCTCATTGATGATCCGGCAACCAGTACGGCAGGCCTGTCACGCTTCCCGGATGGCGCCGACACCAATAGCAATAACAGTGATTTTTCGATTCGCTGCGCGACCCCTGGCACCGCGAACACATCCGTCGCCAGCGCGTGCGCCGGCGGAGCCGGTATTGAGATCTACGCGATTCAGGGCAATGGCTTGGCCAGTCCACTCGCCGGTCAGGTGGTCACCACGAACGACAATATCGTCACCGGCGTTGGTCCGGATGGTTTCTTCATTCAAACACCTGCACTGCGCAGCGACGGCGACCCCGACACATCGGATGGCCTTTGGATTTATACCGAAACCGCGCCCACTGTGCAGGTGGGCGATCAAGTCGATGTCACCGGCACCGTGGAAGAGTTTTTCGATTTTACCGAGATTACCGATGCGCCTCTGGTGAGCATCGACTCAAGCGGCAATGCGCTGCCCACGCCGATCGTTCTCGATGCGGTGCTACCGTCGCCCGCGCAACCGCAGTCTCCGATCGAGCTCGAGCGTTTTGAGGGTATGCGCGTGAGCACGGTGGCCGTGACAACCGGTCCGTCTGATCGTTTTGGCGACACCCCGGTAACGGCCCAATCGATGCGTGCGTTCCGTGAGCCAGGCATCGCCTTTCCAGGATTGCCTGGCCTACCCGTTTGGGATGGGAACCCGGAGGTGTTCGAAGTGAATGCCGATGCGCTGGGCCTTCCCGACACGCCGTTCTTCGGGGGCCAGGCGATTACCGCCGAGGGTCCTCTCGCCTTTTCGTTCGGCGACTACCAAATCTGGCCTACGTCGCTCAGCGCCGGCACGCCGCCGACATTACCATTACCCGTACGGGCGGCTGAGGCGGGCGAGTTCACCATCGCCACGCAGAATTTTCAGCGCCTCTTCGACAACATCGACGATCCGTTGGTTGACGACACCGTTGTCCCACTCGCGGAATATCAAGCGCGCCTTGAAAAAGTGGCCTATCAGATCAGGGTGAATCTCCGCGCTCCAGATATTGTGGCGCTGCAGGAAATCGAAAGCCTGACGGTCATGCAGGACATCGCGGCGCGCATTACGGCCGATGATCCCTCCCTCACCTACGATGCGCACCTTATCGAAGGCAACGATGTGGGTGGCATCGACGTCGGCTATCTCACCAACTCAGCCACCGTATCCGTGTCGTCGGTCACGCAAATCAACCCCGGCCTTTTGCTGAGTGTCGACGGCAGCCTGCTTAATGATCGACCGCCACTGCAAATGGACGCGCAGTATATTGGCGGCAGCGAGCCCTTTGATCTGACCATTATCAACGTGCACCAGCGCTCGCTCGGCGGCATCGATGGGGACGACGCTACACGTGTCAAAACCAAACGATTTGAGCAAGCCGAAACACTTGCGCAGTATATTCAGGGACTGCAAACCGCCAGTCCAGATATTCACTTGGTCGTGACCGGTGACTTCAATGCGTTCGAGTTTACTGACGGATTCGTGGATGTCATGGGCCAGATCAGTGGCAACTTGGACCCGCTCGGGGACGAAATTGGCACTACCGACATTGTCAATCCAGATTTGACCAACCACGTTCTGTCCTTACCCGCTGAAGAGCGCTATTCCTTTATCTTTGCGGGCAACGCGCAGGTTCTCGATCACACACTCACATCAACAGCGCTCAATCCGTTTGTGAGTGGCTTTGAGTTTGCCCGAGCGAATGCCGATGCGCCAGCCAGCCTGCTTCTGCTGACGGGCCCGGGCAGCCCACCTGTCGCAGACAATACAGCCTTGCGCTCGACGGACCACGATGGTGGCGTGCTCTACTTGACCCCTGTCGTTGATACCGATGGCGACGGCATTACCGATAACCTCGACAACTGCACGCTGGCACCAAACGCCACACAGTTGGATACAAATGGCGACGGTTTTGGCAACGCCTGCGATCCCGACCTGGATAACAACGGGATCGTCAACTTTCTCGATCTCGTGCAGCTTCAGCAAGCCTTTTTGTCGGTGCCAGGCGACGCAAACTGGAACGAAGACGCAGACCTTGACGGCAATGGTGCTGTCAATTTCTTCGACTTTATCATCATGACGAATCTGTTCTTTGGTCCACCTGGCCCGAGCGGTGTGGCGCCGTAACCGCACTTATCGTTACGCCGAAAAACCGGTTGATCTTCAAACGGCCCGCCATGCGGGCCGTTTTTTCATGGGTTCACCGGTGGGACAGATTTGATCACTTTTAATCACACTCGCCCTGAATTAAGCGCTAGACTTTCACTAATAGCCAACCTTCATGGATGTGATGATGAGCGTAATAAACCGGCTTTTGGGCCAACTGCATTGGATACCCCCCACCTGGTTCCAGCGTCTCGGCAAGATCAAGCTGATCGGTCTGTTATTACTGTTCACACTCGTACTCATCGGAGGGTACAGTGCGTACACCGCATATCAAGCGCGTCCAATTCCACCGCATGTGGTCGGTACTGCGAGCCCGCCCTCACTGTCGCCGATCGTCAACGAGCGTCCTAGACCCCAACCGCTCTACATTGACTTCACGGTTAAAACCGATCCACGCACGCCCGAACAAGGTACTGTGGCAATTGCTCGTGCCGACCTTGTGAACAACACGGTTGCCGACGGCATCACGCTCACCCCAGCACTGCGCGGCACGTGGGAGTGGCTGAGCGACACACGCCTTCGGTTCAGCCCCGATGAAGACTGGCCGGCGGGACAAACCTATTCTGTCGCGTGGAAACCGACTATTTTCGCACCCGGCTTACGATTTGAGCGCAGCATCACCACGTTTGACACCGCCGCGTTTGCAGCCAGCATCGACAAGCTCGAGTTTTATCAGGATCCGATTGATTCAAGCGAGCGAAAAGTGGTCGCGACGGTGTCCTTCACACACCCGGTGACGCTTGACGCATTCAATAAGCACGTCGCCTTGGCAATGCGCGATGATGGCGCGACCATCAACGATACGCCGCGAAATCTGTCGATCAATAGTACGCTTGACGCATCGGGCCGAATCGCCTACCTACACTCGGCGACACTCGAGGTACCCGCTCAAGAATCGTTCGCCACCCTCACCGTCAACCGTACGCTGACCTCGGTAAATTCTGACCAAGCGCTTGAAGAGGATCAGCTCAATACCGTGCGCATTCCCGATGTGAGCAGTTACTTTCGGGTTGAAAGCAGTCGATTTCTGCTCGCCCGCGATGAAGACGACGCCCCCCAGCAAACCGTTACACTGTCCTTTACCGACCGCGTTGCCACCGCCGCACTGGCCAATAAACTCACGCTCTACGCACTGCCCAGCGTCATCACGGTCAATGGTCGAACCACGAGTAAGCGCTGGGATTCACCGCGAGAAGTCACACCGGATATCCTGAGCCAATCGAGCGTGATCGATTTTGTGCTTAATCCTCATGACACCGACAGCGCCTCGCTTCATAGCCTCAAGCTCGATGTGCCAACCAATCGCCACTACTACGTGCGCGTTGAGCAGGGGCTTCGCTCAGATGGAAAGTTTGTGCTGTCCACACCCTACGATGCGGTGCTCTATGTCCCCGATTACCCAAAAGAGGTGCGCGTGGCACAACAAGGCGCCGTGTTACCGCTCACCGGCAGCCACAAAGTGCACTTTGTTTCACGTGGCGTTACTGCACTAAAAGTGGAAATAGGTCGTCTGCTTGATCACACGGTTAATCACTTGGCCAGCCAAATGGATGGCGACATCGCCAATCCGCAGTTTAACCACTATCGCTTTAATCAGGACAATCTCACCACCACCGAAACGCGCTATATTTCTTTACCTTCGGCACACCCTAAACAACCCAGCTATGCGCATATCGACCTGAGTGACCGCCTAGATCAGGGCGGCTTTTATTACGTTCGTGTCAGCGGCTGGGACGAAGCGCGCGACAGTGAGGTGGGGGGTGCAGATCACCGTCTCGTGCTCATCACCGATCTGGGTTTTGTGGCCAAAACCGGCGCGCTCGGCGAACACCATTTGTTTGTGCATTCGCTCGCCTCAGGAAACCCGGTTAGTGGAGCGACCATTTCATTGCTCGGTAAAAACGGCTTGCCGTTGTTTACTGCTCGCACCGATGCGCAAGGCCACGCGGAAATGCCCTCAGCGCGAGAGTATACGCGCGCAAAAACGCCGACGGTGTATCTTGTCCGTCGCGGCACGGATGCCGTCTTTATGCCCTATGGCCGATACACACGTCAGCTCGATTTTTCGCGCTTTGACGCGGGTGGCGAGTACAGCGCAGCCAATGACGACACGCTGCGCGCGCAGCTTTTCACGGAGCGTGATCTTTTTCGGCCAGGCGATGTGGTCCATCTTGGCGGCATCGTGAAGCGCGGCGACTGGCAAGCGCTGGCGCGGGTGCCCCTAACGCTGGACGTGCGCGATCCCCGTGGACAGACTGTGGTCAGCAAACCCCTCAAGCTCCCTTCGGATGGCTTTATCGAATACGATTTTCAAACTGACTTGGCTTCGGTGACTGGCGACTACTCGGTATCCCTTTATACGGTTCGAAACCGTCATCAGCGCACGTATATTGGCGGCCACTCCTTTAGAGTCCAAGAATTTCAACCCGATCGACTTAAGATTCGCAGCACTATTTCGGGTCAAAAACCCAAAGGCTGGATCAAACCCGAGCGCCTGTCCGTCAATGTTCAACTGGACAACCTGTTTGGCACACCGGCCGCCGACCGGCGTGTCACCGGCTTAGCGCTACTGAAGCCAGCGCGCATGCAATTTGCGGATTTCGCAGACTATCGCTTTGACGATCCGTTGCGGCGTGAAGGCGGACCGACGCAAACTATCGAGACCACATTGTCTGCGACCACGACCGACAGCGAGGGCGCCGCGCAACTTGATCTCGATCTCTCGCAATACGATGGCGGCATTTACGAACTGAGCGTATTCACTGAGGGGTTCGAGGCCGGTGGCGGACGCAGCGTGAAAGCCCGAGCGCGTATGATGGTGTCTCCGCTCGACGCACTAGTGGGGTATAAAGCCAGCGGGAACCTTACTTTCATTCAAAAAGAGGCGGAACGACTTGTCGAGTTTGTCGCCCTTGATGACAATGGCGCACCGCTTGAACTGCCGTCTCTCACTGCGCGAATTTATGAAACACGTTTTGTGTCGACACTCGTCAAACAGCGAGACGGCACGTTTGCCTATCAATCCATTGCGCAGGATTCGCTCGTGTCCGAGCAACCGTTTAGCGTCTCGATTCAAGGCAGTCATGCGTCGCTGCCGACCCAAACCGCAGGCCGTTTCGCCTTTGAACTGCGTGATGCCACCGGCACCGTGTACAGTCGCATTCCATTTGTAGTCGCCGGTGCTCGCAATGTGGCTGGCAATCTGGAACAAAGCGCCGAGCTCGACCTGTCACTCGATAAAGGCAGCTATGCACCGGGCGACGATATTGCTGTTCACATCACAGCACCCTATCTCGGCGCTGGGCTGATTACGATCGAGCGCGATTCCGTGTTGGCCTTCAAGTGGTTTAATGCCAGCACAACCAATACTGTGCAGTCCATCCGAGTGCCGAACAATATCGAGGGCAATGCCTACGTCAACGTCACCTTCATGCGCAGTCTTGATTCAGAAGAAATTTATCTTAATCCCCTGAGTTATGCGCTCGCTCCGTTTTCCATCAACCGCGATGCCCGCACAGTGAACATTACGCTTGATGCGCCAGACAAAGTGATTCCAGGCGAAACACTCACCATCGACTACGCCACCAATCAAGCCGCGCGGATTGCCCTTTTCGCTGTCGATCAGGGCATCCTCCAAGTCGCCAATTATCAGCGTCCTAAGCCGTTGGATTTCTTTTTACAAAAACGCGCTCTGCGTGTCGCCACCTATCAGCTCGCCGATCTCGTACTTCCAGAATTTCTGTCCGCGTCGGTTTCTGCGGCACCAGGGGGTGGTGAAGCGGCCGGCCTGGCGGGTCGTAATCTCAATCCATTTCAACGAAAAACCGATGCGCCCGTCGTTTATTGGTCGGGAATTATTGAGGCGAGTCCGCAGTCGCGGTCTGTGTCGTATGACGTGCCGGATTATTTTAACGGCCAACTGTCGATCATGGCCGTGGCGGTTGCAGACAACGCGGTGGGTGATGCCGCAACAATCACAACGGTTCGCGGCCCGTTTGTTATCTCACCTAACGCACCGGTGACTGTCGCCCCTGGCGACGAATTTGAGGTGAGT
Source organism: Pseudomonadota bacterium (assembly GCA_039028935.1). NCBI lineage: Bacteria > Pseudomonadati > Pseudomonadota > Pseudomonadota bacterium. The sequence continues at coordinate 26,519 of JBCCHD010000021.1, forward strand.
GTGGGTCTGGCCAATAACGTGGAAAACTCGGGCACTGGATCATCGATTTCACTCAGCGCCTCGCCAACACCGCAGCTGAAGCTGGTTGGCGATGTATCGCATACGCTCGCCATCGACGAAGGGCGAGAAAGCAGCAGCACGTTTCGCTTTCGCGCTACCGAACAAATCGGGCCGGCCGCCATTCAGTTTGTCGCCACTGACGGCAATACTGCCGCACGACTCACGACCACGCTCAGTGTGCGCCCTGCCGCCCCCTATGCGACGACGGTGATGTCACAGGCTCTCACCTCGAGTCCAACGGTTGTCGAGTTTGAACGACGCCTTCGAACCGAGTTGGGAAGCAACCGCGTGGCGGCATCATTCAGTCCTCTAGTACTGACCCAAGGACTGCAAGATTATCTCGATGGTTTCCCGCACGCCTGTGCCGAACAAATGGTGAGCAAAGTATTCCCTCTGATTGGACTTTACGGCGCCCACGCCGAGGTAGACGACCGCGACATACGCCAGAAATTCGCGGCACTTATTGATAAGCTCCGACGCCGCCAGTTAGCCGAAGGGGGCTTTCGATTCTGGCAAAACTCGCCGGAGGCCGCCGCGTTCCCATCGGTCTACATTACGCACTTTTTAACGGAGGCCGCCGAGGCCGATTTACCAGTGCCTCAGGCCATGACACGTGCCGCGCTCAACGCGCTACGTGAAATCGCTGCGTCGCCTGCTCGCTCCGAGAATGAGACGCGCCTCCGTGCGTACGCCATTTATGTGCTGACGCGAAATGGCGTGGTGACTACGAACTACCTTACCGATTTGCAAGCCTCCTTGGAACGTCAGGACGATGCTTGGAAAAAAGACATTACGGCCTCATATATGGCTGCGAGTTATGCGTTACTCAAACTCGACGACCTTGCCGGTGAGTTGATCGCTGGCTATGCCTGGCTTGACGGCAACGAGATGTTCAGTGATTTTGATTCTCGATTGGGTCGTAATGCTCAGCATCTTTACTTATTAGCGCGACATTTCCCGCCACGCCTGCGATCGATCGACGCAAGCTCACTTTCCGCGCTAACCACACCGATCATGCAGAATCGCTTTAACACTCTATCGTCGGCATACACCATATTGGCGCTGCAGGCATACGGCGCGATCAACGACGCCACCCGGTCGTCTGTAAAGCTCTCCGATGCGGATGGGAAGCTGTTCGACGAGGCGGCGGTAGCGTTAGCCACGCTGCCAGGATCAACCCAATCCATTACGGTTACCGCACAACATCACGACAACCAGACCCCCCTCTTCACGACCGTCACCCAAACGGGTTTCTCACCGCCACCCGATCTTGCGAAGGCGGAGGGTCTTGAACTCGTGCGGCGCTTTGTCGATGCAAACGGCAATGATGCCTTCTCTGCCACACTGGGTGATGAGCTTGTCGTGGAATTACGCATTCGTTCTACTGGCCAACCCCGCTCCAACGTCGCCGTGGTGGATCTGCTGCCCGGTGGGTTCGAAGTGATCAGCGACTCGACACAACGCACGGCGCGTGGCATTGATTATCAAGAAGTGCGTGACGATCGCGTTGTCACCTATGGCACTTTTGACAATCAACTTACGACCCTACGCTATCGGGTCAAAGTGACCGCTGCCGGTGACTTCACGATTCCGGCCGTGTACGCGCGCGCGATGTATGACCCGACAATACACGCGCACACCGCCGTTGGCCGCTTCAGCGTGACGCGACCCTGATGCGTACTAAACCCCAACTTGGCCGGCGATTGCGCAGTCTGTTATTACTCATCGTTATGATCAGCGTGGCGTACTATGCCCTACCTAAACCCGCACTATACGGCGCCAAGACCTTCTCACATGCTGTTTATGACAGGCACCACGAACTGCTGCGCCTAACACTGGCGGACGATCAGCGTTATCGCTTGTATACGCCCATCGAGTCGATATCACCCGATTTTATTCGGGCGACGCTCCTCTACGAGGATCGCCATTTTCACTACCACCCTGGCATCAATCCGGCCGCTGCGCTACGCGCCGCCTGGACGACCTACGTAAAACGGTCGCGACGCGTGGGTGGCTCAACCATCACCATGCAGCTAGCTCGCCTGCGCTTCGACCTGAACACGCGCACGGTCCCCGGCAAAATAGTGCAGATGGCCAGAGCGCTGCAACTCGAACGACACTACACTAAAACGGACTTGTTAGAGGCGTATCTCAACCTGGCGCCATACGGCGGAAATATCGAGGGAGCCGGTACAGCGGCACTCATTTACTTCGATAAATCCGCCGCCTCGCTGACGCTTCCCGAAGCACTTGCGCTGGCCGTCATACCGCAAAACCCTGCTCAACGAGCGCCTACTCGCTCGACGAAACTGCCGGCGCTGCAGGAGGCGCGCGAACGCCTCCTAACCACATGGATCGATCATCATCCTGTGTCCGCAAGTGAAGCGGCACTAATTCGGTTACCCCCTGAGGTGAGACACCCCAATGCGTTGCCGTTTCACGCCCCGCACTTCGTGCAACGTCTGATTGACACACGACCCGATGCTCGACACACGGTGAGCACACTCGATCTGACTGTGCAACATCGTTTGGAACGGATACTCGCGCACTATCTTGAACAGCGACGCCACGATGGTATTCGAAATGCCAGCGCACTGCTTGTCAATACACGGACATTGGAGGTCGCCGCTTCCATTGGTTCTGCGGACTTTTTTGATGTCGCCATCAGTGGCCAAGTCAACGGTGTGGAAGCCAAGCGATCGCCTGGCTCAACGCTGAAACCATTTGTCTATGGGCTTGCGCTGGACCAAGGGATCATTCACCCCATGTCACTCATGAGTGATGCACCTCGTCGCTTTGGGGTATACACGCCAGAGAATTTTGATCGCGGCTTTATGGGGCCCGTGCTTGCTCGAGATGCACTGATATACAGTCGTAATGTACCGGCGATTTCACTTCTCAATGAAGTCGGTCTCAATACTTTTCACTCATTCCTACTCAATGCCGATGTCCGCGACCTAAAACAGGCCGATCACTATGGCCTCGCCATGGTGCTTGGCGGAAACGAATTGACAATGACCGAACTGGTTCAGCTGTATGCCATGCTGGCCAACGAAGGTCGCTGGCAGCCGCTCGTGGCCACGCGCAACGCGCACCATAAGCCTCGTCATTTCACTCAACTTTTAAGCCCGGAGGCGAGTTTTCTCGTTCTGGACATGTTGAAACGTAATCCGCGGCCGGACGACCTCGCGTTGCCTGCCGAATCCAACCGTGCCGTTGCATGGAAGACCGGTACCTCTTATGCCTTTCGGGATGCCTGGACGGTCGGTGTAACCGGAGACTGGACTCTGGCCGTGTGGGTGGGCAACTTTGACGGCAGTGCCACACCCTCCTTGATCGGTCGAAAAGCCGCGGCACCGCTGTTCTTTGCGTTGATTGACGCGCTTCAGATCGCGCCTTCCCCCGATGGCCATGAGGCGATTCCATCTGATCTTAATCTTCGCCAAGTGAAAATGTGCGCCAGTACGGGCGACCTGCCCAATCGCTATTGCCCCCAAACCGAAGATGGCTGGTTTATCCCGGGCGTGTCCCCAATTCGAGTGTCGAACGTGCATCGGCCGGTGCATATCGATCAGCGGACCGGGCAGCGCGCCTGCTATCCCACTGCGTCGACCGTAACGAAAATCTATGAATTCTGGCCTTCAGATTTGTCGACGGTGTTTCGCCAGGCGGGTATCGCCAAACGACAACCGCCAACCTACGAGCACGCCTGCGAGAATCCACTCAACGCCGGTGGCACACGACCCACAATCACTTCACCATTGGCTTCGCTCGACTACTCAATCAAACCTCAGTCCACCTCGTCAGATCGACTCGTTTTGACCGCCACTGCCGACGCGGATGCCTCGACGCTATTTTGGTTTATCGACGACCGATTTATCGCTGAGGTAAATCGCGATGACGCATTTGTGTGGTCCCCGGATGCCTCAGTTTCCACCGGCTTGCACGACGTTTTGGTCGTTGATGATCTCGGTCGAAGCGACAGCCATGCATTTCGACTCAGCGTCAGGCATTGATCCGATCAAGCAACGGCTCACGCACGCCATACACCGGTAACAATTGGCATCAACTCTAAGCCTGAGCACACGCTAAAAACCAGTGCGATGGCGTTTCGCGCGATCAGTGTTCACGACGTGACGAACGCGGGTTCATCATCGGAAAGTGCACGACCCGATTGGTCACGACCTGCCCTTCGAGCATGCCGCCAACTGTGACAAAGCCCGCCTTGGTTTCAGGCAAGCCGCGATGGTCCATCGACGGAACGCCTTGACGCCCTAAGCTGCGCCATCGAGACTGCTGAGTGTCGTACAACCAAATTTCTTCACGGGGCGAAGAAGGCGAGCCGTTATAACCGATGCCATTGTAGTTATACGGATTGTCGCTACCGCCGACAAATACGACGCCAGCTAATGCGACACTGCCCGCCGCGGCCATTCGATAGCGTGGCGGTCCGGGCATCGGCGCAATAACGTGCCAATCGATGCGGCGCGTGTCGTTCTCACGTACGGTTCCAGCAAAACACTCGGTGTTCATCACAAATTCGCGTGCGCGCTCGGCGTGCGTTCGAATTTTGACCCCACCGCAGATCACCATCGTATCGCCCACCATACCGCCGGAGTGGCCGAACACGGGCGCACCCGGATAGGCGGTGGCTTGCACCCACGAGTCGGTGTCAATGTCATAGCGCTGCACAAGATTGACGTTAGCCGTATCGTGCCAGCCGGACACGAGGAATATGTAACGGTCGCGCCAAACGAATGCCATGGCATCATCGACGGGCACGGGCATATCAGCAAGGCGTTTAAAAGTTCGCAAAACCGGATCGAATCGATGCACGACGGGTAAGGAAACCTCTGTGTGGTCCTCCGCTACGGTATAGCCGCCAAAGACATACGCGTAGGGTCCCGATCCCACCGCGATCGATGCCAGTCGACCGTGGTTCCCCGGCACATCGTCGATGGACTCCCACGCGTTTGCACCCGGGGGGAGCAAGAACGCCCGCGCAGTCGTATCACGCCACTCTTTACCTTCAAGCAAGCCATTAAAACTCACGAGAAAGTCCCCCCGCTCGGTGGTTATAGTGGCAACGGCATTATTCGCGACGGGCGCCGGTAATGCCGGGAACATCGTGACGGCGTGAGGTGGGCTTTGGCAGCCTGTTGTCAGCATAAGTAGGCCGCTGAGTGTCACGATGGACCAGAGTCCCCTGCTTACGATCATGTGATGTCCTTTTTGCCGTTATTGCTGCTGTCGCGAACAGTGCGTGAACGGGCCGCAATGCACCGTTAGCGGGTTCGTCGTAGCCGTTTAAAGTTGCCAATATCGCCTTGAAAATATAGGTCGGATCCGTCCTCGATAAACGCATAGGTCGCATCTGGCTGCCATGGTCGTCGAAAGTGGCGCTCGTTCACTGGCAGCAGTGCAAGACGACGTCCATTATATTGCGTCTCAAGTCGACCGTTGCGCATTGCAATCGTGAGCACGGGCTCCTGCGTATTGACCTGACCAAAACGTCGTGTCACGGCCGCAAATTCGCCGGTTAATGACGACAAGTGCCCAGACTCCAGCGTCGGGGTTGGCCGAGTCTCATTGGGGGCGTCCGCATACGTCTCGAGTAAAAATTGTTCGATCGATTCGCGCATCGCATTCAGCGGTTTTTTATTAAACGCCGTTATCACCACAAAATAGCCCACGCCGGCTTCATTGGAATACCCGTAGTGGCTCAGATAACCATCCGCATCGCCCCCGTGCCCATGGAAACGATGACCATCGCGAAACCAGTGATAACTCCCGAGTCCGTAGCCGTACTCAAGGCCCGTGCGCGATGCCAGTGTCGTCGATGGATTCTCAAAGCGCGTTCGCTCCGAGGTTGAGCGGAAAAGGCCGTTGTTCGAAATCGGTTGCAGCAAGGCGTTGACGAACAGACCCATATCGCGTGATGTGGCGTTTAAACCACCGAACGAGCGGTAAATCATATGCCAGTATGGGATAGGGGTTTTGCCATCCGTATCGTAACCTGCGGCCAAGACCGGTGATTGCGGCGTGACAAAGAAACCGGCGTTTCGCATCTCAAGTGGGTCGAGAAGCACATCGTGCACCAACTGCTCAAACGGTTGTCCAAATCGGGCTTCAAGTACATAACCGGCCATGCCATACCCGGCGTTACTGTAAGACGAATGACGCGACGCAGGCCAGGAAAGTTGTCGCGTGCTTGGGTCGATGTCGATCGCTTGGGCGAACGTCACGTGTTCCCCTTGAAAGGCAAACTCCTCGCGACTGAGGTCAGAAAGTCCCGCCGTATGCTCCAGAAGTTCCGCCAATCGCACCGACTGAGCCTGTGCAGACGGTCGCAGCAAGGCCGGCAGTGTCCTAGCGATTGGCTCATCAAACAAATGGCGCTCAGAGCGGCTTAGTGCAATCGCGGTCAAACCAACGAACGACTTGGTAATGGAGCCAACTCGAAACAATGTGTTTTCGGTAACCGCTTCAGGCGAGCCCCAGCGAATATTGCCAAGGCCTCCGGCGTAAACAATCTTATCGCGTGTTACCAGGGCAATGCCGGCAGAGGCCACGCCCGACGCGGTGCGAATAGCGTCGAGCTCATTCAGCAACGCCTCCAGCGCAGGATTGGCTTCTTCGCCTCTTATCTTATGCGAATCGGCGCATGCATTGCCTAACAGACTTAAGCAGACAATGACCAATGCACCCATGCAAACAGACCGGCGCCAATGCCACAGCCGCCACTGTGCGATAGCGTCGCGATGGTTGGTGCCGACGCCAGCGTCCTGAAAACCGAGACGGATAGAGAGAAGAGAACTTGCCATAAGCCTTCTGCTGTTTATACCATGCTTGAAACACTCAGTCATAAAGGCCGCGTTATCCCACACGTTCCTCACATCGGCTTTGCCGAAATCGATGCGCAACTCTCGTGGAAAGGCGTGGCGGACGCACTATTGGACGGCCATCGCGGTCATCGCGCGGTGCACGACGATCTTTGGCTTGAACACGAATCGAAGGGCTTTTTCAATCGTTGCGCACTCATTCCAGGTCTAGGGCTAGCCACCAAGTCGGTCACCGTTTTTCCACAGAACCGCGATGCATCGCCGCCCCGCCCCGCCATTCAGGGCGCCGTGTGCTTATTTGATGATCAAAGCGGTGAGCTGTTAGCGATACTGGACGGCGAACTGGTGACAAAATGGAAAACCACTGGCGACTCAATCCTGGGCGCGCGATTGCTGGCGCGACCAGATTCAAAACACCTGCTGATTGTTGGCGCGGGCACGGTGGGCGGCCACGCAATTGATGCCTACTGCGAACTGTTTCCGACCCTTGAAACGATCAACATCTGGAATCGCAGTGCCGACGGGGCCGATGCACTTGTCCATAGCAACCAGCATCGTTGTCCGCGTGTTGCTCGCGTGCTGGATCTTGCTGAAGCTGTGGGCAAGGCGGACATCGTCGCGTGCGCAACAATGAGCCCCGATCCGATCATAAGCGGAGCCTGGGCGAATCCTGGTTGTCATTTCGATCTTGTCGGCGCTTTTTTGCCCCACATGCGAGAAGCCGACAATGATTTGCTTTTAGCCAGTAAGATCTATGTCGATTCACGCAAATCGACGTTCCACGACATTGGCGAATTGGCCATTCCACTCTCTGAAGGTGTGATCACTAAACAAGATGTTCTAGGCGATTATTATGATCTGTGTCACACCTCGATTCCGCGTCACGCCGATGACATTACGCTGTTAAAAAATGGTGGTGGCGGACATCTTGATTTAATGTGCGCGCACTATATCTATACAGCCTATCTGCAATCACATTCCTAATGTGATGTGCATCACACTTTTCAAAATCCATTAAGCGTAACGCCACCGCGGGCTGACTAAAGCCTTATGTAAGCTCCGCGCAGATACCGCATTTTACACCGCAGTTATGCACCGTTTATCGGTTGTGTTGATTACTCTGTCGCAAGTTTCGTGCATTAATTTCGTTGACTCTTAAGATGGCTCCATATCGTTGAGTAGAGCTATTTATCTGCTCACATTCATTTGAGAAGACACTGAAGACGGAAACAATGCCATGAGTAATTTGATCAAACGTTACCTGTCAAATGCGGGCGTCACCACGGCGGCAGCCGTTTGGGTTCTATTTGCCGGTATGCCGGTCTGGGCCGACGACACCGAAATTTACTTCGGCCAGCCCCAGAGCGATCCAGACAACAACCCCAATGTGTTGTTGATCATCGACTCGTCAGGCTCTATGCAGTCCACCGTATGGGACGATCCCGCGCTTCGAGATCGATTACAGGTCGTTCAAGACGTGTCCGCGGACCTCATTAACGAACTTGAAGATGTCAACATCGGCATGATGAAATATGACATCGCCTTTACGAATCGCCCAGGCTGGGACACTGACTTCGACCTCGTCGGCCAAGGCGGCATGGTTGTACATCCGATCACCGATATCGCGACCGGTCGCGCAGACCTGATTAACCGCATCAACGATATTCATCACTTCGGCAGCACGCCCCTGGCGGAAACCTACTACGAAGCCGGGCAGTATTTTCTGGGTCGGGAAGTGGACTTTGGTGTCGGTTCTTGGCACGCGTTTCTAGATGGCGGCAATACCTGGCTGGGACCCCTCGGCTCGCATCCGGACAGCTTTAACGGCTCTAACTACAATTCGCCATTTAAAGGCGCTTGTCAGCGCAATTTTATCGTCTATCTGAGCGATGGCGCACCAACTTGGGACGCCTACGCCGAGGACCGTATCGAAGCGGTAATGAGCGATCCTCAATATGATGACCACACGGACACCGAATGTCTGAACTCAGCGAACGGCTCGAGCGTCGGTCGCTGCATCGACGAGTTCGCCGAATTTCTATACCTCAACGATTTCGACGATACGATTCCAGGTAGGCAGAATGTCATTAGTCACTTCATTGGCTTTAACGTTGACCTGCCTATCTTTGCTGACGCCGCCACACGCGGTGGCGGTAACTACTACCAGGCAAACAATGCCGAGCAACTGCGCGAAGATTTGACCAACATCCTAAAAGAAGTGGTCGACACCAATGACGGGTTTACGGCGCCAGCGGTGACCGTCAATGCCTTTGATCGCACCAGCCACCTCGATCAGCTCTTCTTTACGGTATTTAAACCAACGGGCGATGCACGATGGAACGGGAACCTGAAGAAGTACAAGTTCCGACCGAAAGCGAATGAAGACGGATTGGTAATCATTGACGTCAATGGCGACCCTGCCGTAGACCCAACAACCGGCTTTTTCTTCGACGGTCGCGAACCCAATGGTGATCCGAACCCAGCACTGCCTAAGGCCCAGAGCTACTGGTCGGTTGATGAAGGTGGCACACCAATCAAAGATGGCGCTTCGGTTGCGCTTGGCGGTGCAGCCAGTGTGCTGCCAGCTGATCCGACGCTTCGAAAGATTTACACCAATACCGGCGAATCGCTCGAACCGCTCGCCGCATCAAGCTCGTTCGAATCGCTCACCGACACGTTGCACTCATCAATGAGCGCGTCTGGGACACCAAATCTCACGGCCGCCGAGTGGCGCGCTTGGGCTCTGGGCTATGATGCCAACGATGAAGACGGAGACGGCAGCACAACCGACGCGCGCAAACAACTGGGTGCGCCACTACACTCCAAACCAACGGTCGTGGTGTACGGTGGTTCAAACGACAATCCGGAGGCCGTGATTTACATGGGCACCAACGATGGCTTTTTGCACGCTATCGACGGCACGACTGGCGAGGAGCTATGGGCATTTATGCCTCAAGAACTTCAGGGCATCGTAGGCGAACTCGCTGAGAACCAGAAAGTGAACGGCGATATTCCCTACGGCGTGGATGGCCACATCGTGGTCGAGAAGAAAGACGATGGTGATGGCACAATCGATGTCAGTGGCGGCGATGATAAAGTCTACATTTACTTCGGTATGCGTCGCGGCAGCAGCACCTATTACAAATTGGACGTAACAGATCGCAATGCATTACCCACCATTAAGTGGAAATTCACGACCGAGGGCCAAAGTTGGTCGCGCCCGCTGGTGGCAAACGTTAACTTTGGTACCGATGATTCGCCTGACCCCCGCCGCGTCGTTTTGCTGACGGGTGGTTATGATCCTGCTCAAGAATCGGACGGGGGCTTTGTGAACCCGACTAATGCTAAGGGTAACGCAATTCACATGATCGATGCCGCCACGGGCGACGAACTGTGGCGCGCCAGCAGCGAGAACGCCAACCTGCCTGGACACGGTACCGCACCGCGATTCCTTGAGCTGACCGAAATGACCAGCTCAATCCCTTCTTCGGTGCGCGTGTTGGATATGAACCTCGATGGACTGGTAGATCGCATGTACGTGAATGACATCAACGGTCGTCTGTTCCGTTTCGACGTCCATACCGATGGCAATAGCCAGCGCGTGACGGCCGGTGTTATTGCTGAGCTGGGCGGCACCGTTGAAGGCGGCGCGGCGAACAATCGACGCTACTACTATGCGCCGGATGTGGCATTAAGCTCCGTCAATGGCCAGCAGTTCATGACGATCACCATGGCGTCCGGCTTCCGCGCTCATCCGCTCAACAAGTCCATCAACGACCGACTCAGTGGTGTGCGAGACTACAACGTGTTCAACAAACTCGGCACAGATGTTGCCACCGCAGACGCCGACTACGAATACAACGTCACGTTTGCCAACATGTCTGAGATAGTGGGCGACAATCAGAACCAATCGATTCCGGAAGGCGCACTGGGCTGGTATCGCGAACTGGGCACCAATGGACAAAAAGCATTGGCGCGCTCAAGAATCTTCCAAAACAAAGCGTACTTTACAACGTATACGCCGGGACAAGCGGACTCATCAAATCCGTGCGCGCCGGCTGTGGGTAGCGGTAAGCTGTACACGATTGATCTGCGTTCCGGTCAGACCATTGTCGATGGACTGGAAAAGCCTGGCATACCGCCCGAAGTGAGCTTCATTTTTGGAGAAGCCGCGGAAGGCGACATCGATGACTGCTTTGGTCCAGATTGCGTGGTCACACCCGGTGGCCCGGGTAGCGATCCCATCGACCCACCGGATGGAAGTGATGATCAGGACAGCACCAAGCCAGGCGAACGGGATGTGCAGTGTCTCGCTGGACCGGAGTCGTGTCTAGCCGATGCCGTTGAGATTCCGCGGCGAACGTTCTGGCGACAAACGACTGAAGACTGACCGTCTTCCTTACCTCTGAACAAAGGGCCCCTTGTGGGCCCTTTTTTTATTGCAAGGCCCGCTCGACCGCTGGCGTGGTTTGAGCGCACCCGAATCGCGGCGACTTGGACCGCGGGTCGGCACACTAGGCCCTGCTGTCCATGTTCACGCCGCCGAAACGTGGATACACACCCGGCCACTGCACTGCGCGCCAAGAACGAGAAACACCGGTGTGTCGGCGTTTACCAGTGCAGTCAGCACAAACATCGCGGTATACTTTTGCGCGTTCGGACTGGACAACCTGACCACCATGCCTGACCGCCCAATTGATCGATTCAATACCCATTTGCCGCTACTGGTCTTTTTGCTGCCGGTCGTATCGATCAATGCCGCCTATCTGACCGCCAGTGTGCTTGACCACATCCCCCTTTGCGTGCCGTATTTTTCCGGCTGTACGTCGATCAGTTCAGCCGGTCGCGTCATGCCGCAAAAAGGTATTTTCTTACTGGGCATGATTCCAGCCGCCATTCTGACGATGCAGCTTTGGCTCACGTCTGAAGGCTGGCTGACCGGCAATCAGCAGCTAGTGCCATCACGCGGGCTCGCGTTTACCGGTGCCTTGGCATCATTTTGCCTGCTTGTTTACGTCACGACACTTGGCATACCGGGTGATGTCTATCGCCTGTTTCGAAAGTTCGGTGTGTTGCTGTATTTCGGCTGTACATTTATTGCCCAATTACTTCTCATTCGCCAACTCAAGGCACACAACAGCGCATACGAAAACCACGACAAACTCGCCAAACGGTTGACGCTGTTTTGCGTGGGCATACTGCTGTGTGGAATCGTCATCGTGCCAATAAGCCTGGTAGAGGATCCGATCAAACAAAAGCAAATGGAAAACATTGTGGAGTGGAACTACGCGTTACTGCTACACGTGTATTATTTACTGCTCATTCCTGCCTGGCGCCGAATGGCGATGCGGCACGACGAAACGACGGAGCCAACCCATGGAACTTGAATTTTTTGGTGCTGCCGGCGAAGTAACCGGTTCTTGCCATATTTTGACGGTCAATAAACACCGCGTGCTTCTTGATTGCGGCATGATTCAAGGTGGCAAAAAAGCCGAGGCAAGAAATCGACAATCGTTTCCATTTGATGCGGCCAATATTGATGCGGTTATACTAAGCCACGCGCATATCGATCATTCGGGCCGCCTCCCGCTTTTGGTAAAGCGAGGCTTCGAGGGGCCTATTTGGGCACAGCGTGCGTCGCAAGACCTTTGTCATATTCTGCTCGAGGACTCCGCTCGTCTGGGCGAACAAGATGTAGAACGCAAAAATCGCAAGCGACTGCGTCAAGGCAAAAAGCCGCTCAAACCCCTTTACTCATCGGCAGACGCACAGGCCGCACTTCGACAGTTTCGTAGTCTTCGCTACCGCGAAACCACCGAGATTCTTCCTGGCATTACGATCACATTCAAAGACGCCGGGCATATCTTGGGGTCGTGTGTTGTGGAGATCAAGGCAACCGAGAACGGTGAAACGCGTACGATCGTGTTTAGCGGTGATCTTGGGCAGTACGACACGCCGATACTGCGCGACCCTGAGCCAATCGAATACGCGGATGTCGTGCTCATGGAAAGTACGTACGGTGGTCGACTGCATCGCGACCGCGAAAAGACGATTGTCGAGCTTGGTCAGATCATTCAGCAGGCCAAAGCAACACAGGGCAATATTATTATCCCCGCTTTCGCGGTGGGTCGCAGTCAAGAGCTACTGTATCTGTTCGGACGCCACTACGACGAGTGGCACATGAAAGATTGGCAAATTTATCTTGATAGTCCGATGGCAATTGAAGCCAGTGAGGTCTATTGGGATCACCCGCATTTGTATGACGAAGAAGCTACTCGCCTGCGCAAAGGTACGCACGATATGCCACCGCTTAAAAATCTCACGTTGAGTAAAAGCGCCGACGACTCACGCCGCATCAACCAAAAGAAGGGGGGTGCTATCATTCTAGCCGGTAGCGGCATGTGCAGCGGGGGTCGCATTTTGCATCACCTGAAACACAACGTGTGGCGCAAGCGCCATCATGTTGTGTTTGTCGGCTACCAAGCCAAAGGCTCGCTGGGACGTCGACTCGTAGAAAAGCGACCGTATGTGCGGATCCATGGCGACAACATAAAAGTCGCGGCACATGTCCACACGGTTGGCGGCCTATCGGCACACGGCGACGAGGCCGATTTGGCGCGCTGGTATGCGCATTTTAAGAATACGCCGCCGGTCTATCTGGTACATGGTGAAAAACGTTCGGCGCGTAAACTCAAGAAAAAATTCGCCAATGAGTTCGGCGCGCGCGTAACGCTCTCCGATCCTGGCATGACCCTCGATTTGATCAACGACTCCTTGGAGTCACTAGGTGAACCGCTATAGCCTTACCGGTCCGCAATGCTGGCCGGTCGAGTCGAGTACAGCGCCAGTTCTATTTGAGCAGCTCGTGGTCGCTCGGCAGTTCGCGCATAATCCAGCGCGCCAGCACCCGCTTATAGTTGGGCAAACCGACCTGATCATTGGCGAGCGGAATGACCTTTTTGTCATGCACGAGCAAGCGGTAGCAGTACTCAATCTTCAACGCCTGCGAGTCGGTTGGCTCGAACTCCGCCACTTTGCGTCGCTCGGCATCCGCCATGATTACGCGAAGCGCTTCTTTGACCAGCGCAGTTTCGTTCTTTATCTTCTTCATGCCGACTCCTTTGCAAAAAAAACGTCCTGTAGCGCCGCATCAAGTCGCACCAACATCGCTGCAATATCCGCGTGTGTGATGACCAACGGAGGAAGAAAACGCAGTACGCCGTCTCCGGCTTGCAGTACGAGTAAGCGCTGATCCCGGCAAGCCGCAAGTAAATCACCAATACGATGCCGATACGCCTTTCGCAAGGGCGCACCCACCATGAGTCCTCGGCCCCGAACCTCATCGAACAGCGCGTAGCGTTCGTTGAGCAACATCAAGCCCTCCACCAGTGCCTCGCCGAGCGCTTCAATACGGGTATGCAACGCTGGGTCACGCGCTAGCGTCAGAACCGCGTTGGCTGCCGCACAACACACTGGGTTGCCGCCAAATGTTGACCCGTGACTTCCGGGCTGAAACACATCGCTAAGCCGCTCGCCGATGAGCAAGGCACCGATTGGCAAGCCGCCGCCGAGTGCTTTGGCCGATGTCATTACGTCAGGAACCAGGCTGGGATACCACTCGTGCGCCCAAAGCTTGCCGGTACGCGCAATGCCGGTTTGCACTTCGTCCACCATCACCAACAGACCGCGATCCGACAGACGCTGAATTTCTGCGACAAACTCTGGGCTTGCCACATGAATACCACCCTCGCCTTGAATGGGTTCGAACAACACGGCACACACACTGTCGTCCACAGCGTCTCGCAGTGCCGCCACATTATTAAAGTCACAGTAGCGAAAACCGTCCGGTAAGGGCTCGAATCCCGCATGATATTTAGGCTGCGCGGTCGCCGTCACCGTGGTTAATGTGCGCCCATGGAAACCGCCTTGAAAGGTAATGATCGTGCGACGCGAGGGCGCACGGTCGGAACTGACCGCTTTGCGAACCAGCTTGATCGCCGCCTCATTGGCTTCTGCACCCGAGTTGGCGAAGAACACTCGGTGGGCGAAACAAGAGTCGATGAGCGCATCGGCCAAATCGATGACCGGTTGCGTGTAGAACAGATTGCTCGTGTGCCAAACGCCCTCAAGTTGCCGTTCCACCGCCTGACGAACAGCGGTGTGTCCATGACCGAATGAGGTAACGCTGATGCCGGAACCAAAATCGAGGTAGCGCGTACCGTCGGCGTCAATCAGCCGACTGCCATCGGCACCGACAAACGTCAGTGGGGCCGGCCCGTAATTATTCGCTAATAGACGGGATGCCCTTTCGGTATACTGATCGGGATTGGCAGAATCGACGGCCATGGCATGAGTGTAATCGCCGGCGTGGCAATTGTCCCCTTTTTGTCGGCTGGTGCAGACCGGCCATGGGCATCGATTAGGGGGAGCGAATCCCAATTTTCGTGGTCGAACATGAACAGGCTTGAAGAGGCGCCGCACGACCCCACTTAGTTGATAGTCCAAAGGAATCGAGAGCCATGTCCACATCCATTATGGTAAGCAAAGACGCCGCCCTACCCGGCCGAGACACGCCATTGGCCGTCACCAATCGGCATTTTGTCAACGACCAGCCGCTCATGCCGCCCTTCGACGAGAAGATGGAAACCGCCGTTTTCGGTCTCGGCTGCTTCTGGGGTGCCGAACGTCTTTTCTGGGCACTCGACGGCGTGGTCACCACCGCCGTGGGGTATGCCGGCGGTTACACACCCAACCCAACCTATGAAGAGGTGTGCAGCGGGCGCACCGGCCACGCCGAAGTGGTTTTAGTGGTGTTCGACCCGGCCCGAATTCGTTACCTGGATTTGCTTAAGGTGTTTCTCGAATCGCACGACCCAACCCAAGGCATGCGGCAAGGCAACGATCTTGGAACCCAGTATCGATCTGTTATACAGTACGCCAGCTCAGATCAGAAGGAACAGGCACAGAGCGCGATTGCCGCCTACCAGCGCGAGCTAAACCAGGCCCAACTCAGCCACATCACGACTTCGGTTGAGGCGCTGACCCCTTTTTACTATGCCGAGGATTATCACCAGCAGTATTTGGCAAAAAACCCGAATGGCTATTGCGGCATCGGCGGCACTGGCGTGTCCTGCCCAATCCCTCAGGCAAATGCTTGAGCATCGGGTGGACTTGCGCTGACCCAGCACGAACAACGAGTGTCGCCTCAAAACATAGACGCCTCGGCGTAGAAGCACAAATAGGCGCCGGCGACTCGGTTTCCGCACCCAGGGAGTTTCATGAACGACGCAACACAAATCGATGAGATCAAGCTGTCGGCGGGGCAGCGTTTTTGGCAGGAATGGCGCGGTTTTTTTCTGTTTTTGGCGATCATGATTTTCTTCCGCATGGCCATTGCCGACTGGAATCACGTGCCGTCGGGCTCCATGCGCCCGAACCTCATCGAAGGCGATCGAATATGGGTCAACAAACTCGCTTATGACGTTAAGGTGCCGTACACGTCGATCGTATTAAAAAAACGATCGGACCCACAGCGCGGCGATATCGTGGTGTTTTTCTCGCCGGATAAGAATCGAACGCGTATGGTAAAACGTCTGATCGGTCTACCCGGCGATCGCGTCGAACTGCGCGACAACGTACTCACCATCAACGATGAACAGGTGGATTACACGGGCATCTCGCTTGAAGAAACCGAATCCACGTTGCTCGATCTGTCGCTTGGATTCCGTCATTTGGAAGAGGGGCTGCCCGGCAAACCCCACGCCATGATGGTGCACTCAAGACGAAATGTGAACCGGGAGTTGCGTTCGTTTTCCGCCACCGTGCCTGAAGGTCACTATCTTATGTTGGGTGATAACCGCGATCAGAGCAGCGACTCACGGGTGTGGGGCGTCGTGCCTCGCAACAACATTATCGGCCGATCCTCAACGGTTGTGCTGTCATTGCGCGATGCGAAAGGGTTTTTTATGCCGCGCGGTGATCGCTTTTTCGTCAGTCTCCAATAATAAATCGTGACCCACAAAAAAAGGCCAAACTCGATTTGGCCTTTTTCCCGCACATATTGTGGTTGTTGTGTGTGCCGTTTTCGCTCTCTTTCGCCGTCTTCGCGTCCTTCTAACCCCATCGACCGTGTCAGGCTCATTGGTATCGTTCGAGTGAGAGCGTCTTACTTACGTAACTCTATCTCTCCTTGATAAAAGCAAGGACCGTGCCGGATCGAAAAAATAGTTTATTTTTCGATCAGTTAACGCAGTTTTTAGCACCGCATTTGGCCTGCACAATGCCGTCGTGTAAAGCGACTCGACAAGTGACGCTGGCAAAATCATGACGATCAGCGACTCTTAATGCGCTGATTTTGCATGGTGTCGCTAATGCGGCGGCGCAGCAAGGTCAGCCACCGACGAGCAAACGCAAACTCAATACTCAAAATGGCCAGTCCTGCCGGTATCACCACAAACGCGGGCCCCGGAGTAACCAGCATGATCACACCGATTAGGCACACAGTCGCGCCGATCACGCCGATGGCGATGCGTCGCGCCGTGCGCACGCTGGTGGAAAGCAGTCTGTTTAACATGGGTTTACGTTTATCGATGAATTGACCGTATCGAGGGTACACGATACCAAAATTACACATTCGATCGCCTATTAATATCTTCTGAAACTATTCGGCGTGACGCAAATTCAGGGCATTATGGGCTCAGCTGAAATAATCTCAGCGACCACTGGGTCTACTGGAGCACACGCACGTTGACTGTTGCCGATGATGCACAGCAGCGCCATTAATCGACATGTGAAAGGAAATATCGATGAACGAAGTTAAATCCAAATCTCCCATTGCTGCCGCGGTTGGTGCGGCGCTGGCTGTTTCATTTGCCGCGTCAACACCGGCACAGGCAGACGTGAGCCCCTTCAGCATGTCAGCGCTCTCCAGCGGCTACATGACTGCCGCGCCAGGTGAAGGTAAATGTGGCGAAGGCAAATGCGGCGGCGAAAAGTCTGAAGGCGAAGGCAAGTGCGGCGAAGGCAAATGCGGCGGCGACAAAGCCGAAGGCGAAGGCAAGTGTGGCGAAGGCAAATGCGGCGGCGACAAAGCTGAAGGCGAAGGCAAGTGCGGCGAAGGCAAATGTGGCGGCGACAAAGCTGAAGGCGAAGGCAAGTGTGGCGAAGGCAAGTGCGGCGGCGACAAAGCTGAAGGCGAAGGCAAGTGTGGCGAAGGCAAATGCGGCGGCGACAAAGCTGAAGGCGAAGGCAAGTGCGGCGAAGGCAAATGCGGCGGCGACAAAGCTGAAGGCGAAGGCAAATGCGGCGAAGGCAAATGCGGTGGCGACAAAGCGACCGAAACCGCTAAGAGCGCCGACAGTGCTGGTGGTGGCGCACTCTCTCCACTCTTTCTGGGCCTAGTACCCCTGGCTCTGCGTCGACGCAAGCGCTAATCCAGGCGGCGAGTAACCGTTCGACTAACCGCAGCCTACGGGCTGCGGTTTTTTTTTGCCGGTTTTGGACCCATTGACGAAACGCTTCACCAACAAAACGCCAAACCATCTTTTTACTATACACCGCACTGGGTGCCTTCGATGGATCAACACGGTGAGTAATACGCGCGTGACGTGGTGATTCAAACGTGGTCAACTCGCGATCCAACCTGCCCTCGACGCGCCCCGTTCGAAGACTCAGACATCAACGCGTGTGCCATGAACGGAATTCCCCAAGCCTAAGGACAGCAAAGGCCAAGGCAGTTGAAGGCATTCCCACCCCATCGACATCACTGGCACGGACACGCACTCAATCTAGAAGCGCGATCAGACCGTCGGCATATTGGACCAAGGCGCCAGTCGGACCCATAAAAAAAGCCCCGCATAATGCGGGGCTTTTCTCTACCTTAGCAGGTATCGGTAGCGACTTATTCCGTCGCGCCCGGTCCCGGTGGCTGCAGGAAGAACTGCGAGAACAGCACGTAGTCGGCGAAGTTACACACGCCGTCTCCGTTGAAGTCCTCATCCACATCACCACATGAGGTGTTGAATGTGGGCGTCCAAGCATTAACGTCCAGGAAGTTTACGACACCGTTGTTGTCCAGATCAGGGTCGCAAATGTTGCCGAAGCCGTCGCCGTTGGTATCACGCTGATCTGGGTTAGAGACCAGTGAACAGTTATCGACGTCGTCTGAAACGCCGTCACCGTCCGTGTCCACCGCCACATCTTCGATGGCTGGGATCAAGCACCATGTGTCCATGGTTCCTGTATCAATTCCAGCGTTATCACTGACATTCAACGTCCAAGAACCCGACAGGTCTTCACCGTCAAAGGCAGACAGCGGGTTATTGGGGCTCAACACGCCGGCCAGAGCCGGATCGGTCAGACACGTGGTCTCAACCGGCGTGCCGCTCTCATCGTCAATGGTCGCGTCAACGTTGTTGTTGCCACAACCAAAGCCAGATGCGGGTACACCGGGTCGGTCCACCATGATCACGCTCGTGCCGGTGTCATCGTGTGTCAGCGTGAAGATCAGGTCACCCACGTAAGTGTGGGTTGCCATCAGGCTGACGTTGAGGTCGGTCAAAGCACCGCCCGAAGGAACGGTCAGCGAGCTGTCCACGCCAGCGGCGCTGTTATCCGGAATCGCCACGTTGGGTGACGTACAGATCAGCGTACCGGTTTCGAACGAGTTGGCGGCACTGTACGCGCCGTCGCCACAGATGTTGATGGCACGAACACGCCAATAGTAAGTGGTGCTCGTCTCCAGCGTCGCGGCCAGCGTATAGCTCGTGGTGTCCGTTACGCCCAGGTCAACCAAATTGGTGAAACCCGGATCGGTCGCGATCTGAACCTGATAGCTGGCGGCCTGTGAGGCATCGTTCCAGGTCAGCGTCGGCATCAATGCCTGGCTGCCCTCACCATTGGCCGGAGAGACCAACGTCGCGCTACCCGGTACTGCGTCAGCCGCAGCAATACTGACGCCGACGACTCGATCATCGACGCCCGTTGCCGAACCGATGAGGTCAACATTGTAGTCGCCGCCCGTCACTGTGCCACCAACCGAAATCGTGGCACTTGAGCTGCCACCTGGCGAAACCGGGTTGGTGCCGAACGTGACACCAAAACCAGCCGGTGCAGAGGACGACAACGTGACATCGTCTGAGAAGCCTGAAATGGAACCCACATTGAGGTTCACACCAACCGTATCGGGTACGCAGACCTCAAACGTTGAGCTGTCGGCAGTAAGCTGGAAGTTAGGTCCAGCACCGACGTTTAGCACATCCGCCACAAACGTATCGATCTGGCTAGCGGTACCACCATCGGTGGGTCGGTTGTCAGACCAGATTGGAATGACCTTGTCACCGACGACCGACACACCGTTGTAGTCGCCCCATTCCTGACCGGTTGTGACGTTAATCGAGGTTTCGCCCGAGACACGAGTTGGCGTATCCCAGGTCAGACCACCGTCGGTCGAAATGTTGTAGTAGAGGTCGACACCGGTGCGGTTGACCGAATTGCGAGTGTCGTAGAACACCACGTGCACATTGCCCTGCTCGTCAACGGTCATCCACTGGTTGAAACGATCAACGTCGTTTGCATCAGCGGTGGCGTGCGGAATGGTGAAGTTCCAGGTCGCGCCGCCGTCACGTGAGTAGTACAACTTAACCTGCGTGTGGTTCAGAGCAGCCGTAGGACTCTCAGGACCTGTGGTGTCGGTGAACGCCACATAGACGCTGCCGTCCAGCGGACCGCCAGACGTATCCGCGTCTGCTGTCGCATAAATCCATGCACGACGCGATTCCATCGCGGGAATCGGAAAGTCGAAGTTGCCGTTGGTCGCGGTGATGGTTTGAGGTGCCGCAAAGGTATCACCGCCATCGGTTGATTTGAGCAACTGAATCGTGGAGGTGCCGGTCGAACCCCAAACGTAGTATACGTCACCATTTGATGTGGTGGTGATATCACTACCGATACCGGTCGGTGCACCATTGAACGAGGTGATATCAAAGGTCAGACCCAAGTCTTCCGTACGGGCAAACTGCATGACGTTACCATTATGGTACGTCACGTACACATTGTCCTGGTAGGGTGACGAGGGCGACTTATCAACATGAATCCACTCTTTGTCACTACCGCTTGCAGTAAGGTCAACACGGTTGGTCCAAGTCACACCAAAGTCATCTGTGCGCCAGAACGAAACACCGATTGGGCCGCTCAGCGCAGCGGTGTAACCGATGTTACCGTCAGAGGACCAATCCACTGTCGGGTCACAGCACGTGTTCGGCAGTACGCCTTGCACGGTCCAGGTGTCGCCGCCATCGTGCGAGTAGTACATCTCCTGTCCGCCGCCATTGTTGGCACCGGCAATCGCGTACTGAGGCTGAGCACGGTTGATTTCAATGGTCGGCTCGTTAGCAGCGCGAATCTGACTGATACGCAGTTCGCCATTAACCGGTACAACGCGGTTCTGGTTAAAGTCCGGGCCATGCAACTTGCCGTCGCGCATGATGCCGCCATACTTTTTGCGGAACATCGGCCAAGCGGCACGCGGGTATTGAGCAGAGCCTTTAGTCTGCAGATGCGGCCAGGCTTTACGTAGTTCAACACGGAAAAACGCCGGAATCAGCGCCGACACTTCGTGCTCGTTCGGAGACAAGTACTTGAGATCATCGGACGTCAGTTCGTAGTTGCGGTCGTCCCAAACGCCGTATTTGCCAAGACCTGCATAGTTAACTGTCTGGTCAACACCGCGGTTCTGCTCGATGCGAGCAGGCGCCATGCCATAGAGTTCGGCAGCAACGGCCGACACCATGGGTGCTAAACCAAGCAGGACTACAAACAGACCCTTGACCCACGTCTGAGCAGACGGTTTAAAAGTCGCAGAGTTATGCATGTTTCCCCCTGATAAAAGAGTTAGCAATGTGATGTAGAGTGATGTAACGGCGGGGCCAAAAATTCTTCTTGTAAACAGCTTCCCGTCGATCGCCCGAGTATGCCCCTAGACGTGCCTAAAAAGAAAGCGACGTTGACATAATCTTCACTCACTTTGCTCAGCGATAGAAAGTACGTATCTATATGATTAGATTATTATTTTCTGTCTTTAAGAACATTATGCCAAGATTGCTGTAACGCAACAGAGAAGGGGTCCAACGGGTGACTTGTCTAGACAAATTTTTCATATATGAAATCGACGCGTTCACGCCAATCTTCTGCCCACCACCACGACTCGCTCGCATGCGGCCGCGGAGTATCGAGTCGCCGTTTCATTTTTGTTTGTTTTTAAACGACTTAGAAGCTTCCTTCGACCGAAACGCGCACGCTTCGACCCGGCGCATCAACACCTGACCCATGACGGCGATAGTCTCGATCCAAAATATTTTCAAACCGCGTAATAACCTGCCAGTTTTTGTTCATCGAATAGCCAAATCCGACGTTCAAACTGCCCCACGCGGGGGTTCCTTCCGGATTTATGCGCGGATCGCGAACGTCTCGGGAGTTCAACCGATTCTGTTCTGCCGCAAACATCAGTTCCGCCGTCGTCCACCAGTTGTCTTGAGTGAAACGCCAAGCAGCCCGACCGTTGAGAGGAGGTATTCGGTCTGATGGCTCCACTTCCCCATCCTCCGTTTCGGTTTCACCGCGTGTATGGGCGACGGTGAGACTCAAATCATGGGCATCCATCGCGTAGCGAACCGCGACTTCGCCGCCGACCAGTTGTACCGTACTCGCGTTTTGACTTTGCACGATATCGCGCCCGTTGGCGTCAACGGTGCCCGTGAACACTGAGACTATTTTGTCCTGGTAATCACTGCCCCACAGAACCGCCTCAACGTCCCAACCACCCGTTTTAATTCGTATACCCAACTCCCCCGTCAATACCGTTTCCGGTCCAAGCGACGGATTGGCGATGTTAAACCGATTCCCCGGCCGTGCGCCGAGCGTGCCCAGATCAAAAATATTGGGCGCGCGAAAACCACGTGCGAGGTTAGCGATTCCCGTCAGCGAATCGGTCCATTCATAACGAAAACCGAAACTCCCGGAAACGTCGGTATTCGAAACGGTTGCTGCCGGTCCGATATCGGTGGCGGTTAATTCGACGTTGGCGTTGCTAAGCCGCAAGCCGGCGTCCAGCAAGACCCGATCACTCATCAAAATACTGTCATGCACATAGGCGTCAATATTGCGCATGGTCGAACCATCTGGGAAACGGGCTCGAATGACTTCCTCGTCGCCGGTCGAGACCGTCGTTTGTACGCGAGTACTCGACACTTCGTCGTAGTAGAAATCGAGCCCATAGCTAAACTGATGACGCCCCATCGGCTGTGCCACGCCTTGAAGTGTGAGGCCATACAAATCGCTGCGATTGTCTTCCACACGCAGCCTGTCCGAGCCCAAATCGCGGGTGCG
This sequence comes from Pseudomonadota bacterium, assembly GCA_039028935.1. Taxonomy (NCBI): domain Bacteria; kingdom Pseudomonadati; phylum Pseudomonadota; species Pseudomonadota bacterium. Next base: position 49,804 of record JBCCHD010000021.1, read on the forward strand.
GCGGCCATCGGTCATCTGCTGGAAACCAATGTGTGCCTCAAACTGGTCTAACCATGGCGCATGGCCTTCGGAACGATGCACACCGTGTACAAACAACCGGGCGTTCGGGGAAAACAGGAAAACCTCCGATGCCGCTTCGGTCTGCCCGAAACCAGGCACCAGCTCGTCATAGCGAGGCGTGTTGTCCTGTTCAAGATATTGCACAGACAGATCCCACTCGCGCTCGGCTCGGTCGGTCATTCGCACGAACGCCGAGGCCGCACGCGTATCAAACGCGGTTGGCACCTGCTCGCGCCGTTCGGCTGCCCGCACATCGTCAAAGGCTTGATAGGTTATCGCGGCCCCGGCTGACAGCCCGTCGTAACCGCCGGTGACACCCGCATTGAAGGAGCGTCCCAGGTTGGCACTGTCGTAGGTGAGTCGCGTGCGGTAGTCAAACGACCACTCGTCCCCACCGTATTCCGGCCGCGACGAAAAAAGCTGCACAACACCGCCCATTGCGTCCGACCCGTAAAGCGATGATAGCGGCCCTCTAACGACTTCCGAGCGCCCGATGATAAAGGGATCAACCAGCGCGAGATATTGATTCGGTGCGTTACGGAACAGCGCATTATTGAGCCGCATACCGTCAACCAAATGCAAAATCTCCGAACCCTTCAGTCCACGAACAATCGCCGTGCCCTGACCGGGCGTGGTTTGCTGGACAAATACACCCGGCGCGCCCTGCAGTGCGTCGGTAATCAAGGCCGGCTGCAATTCTTCCAAGCGAGCATCGTCAACCACGCTCACGGCGTTGACAACATCGCCCGTAACGCTCACGCCACGCGTGGCCGTCACTTGAATTTCCTCGAGCTTCTGGGCGTGACTCATCGGCCAAGCGATGAATACGCTCACCGCCACTGCAACACGCCACAGTGACCCACGTGGCGCGGCAAATCGGAAAGAAAACGTCTGGAGGATAGCGTGAGGCATGCTGGTTCGAGTCGACGGATTAGAAAAAGTGCCTAGGCAGGCGAAAAAGAACGAGCATGGTAGCCGAATCGGACCGCGGTGCAAGTGCCAAGATGACAACCGAGCCGGCGACACTCACATTGGCTGCCTAGCCGGGTGATCATGAGCGATTTTCACTCATATTGAGCCACGATCGCGCACTTTCCTGAACCACCGACAGACCAAAAACCGGATCCGATCGTCGAACGCTTAGTGGATGCGCGACCAGTGATAAACAGTAACGGTTTGTGACTTTAAGTTGAGATTGTCAGCGATAATTTCAGCGACGTCGTCAAAGTCGAGCAGCTCGCCAAATTTTTCATCCACCTCTACCACGCGACCCTGTTCGTCAGCGAGATTGGTGGGGTTCGGTGCCACTGTAAAGGAAGCGTAGTATCGTGCTGTCATGTGTTCAGAGTACGTGTTTGTTCATGAACCGTCCGTGAATAGCCGCACAATTCAGCACACTGCTCGGAGGTAAAACCACGGAGGACGATCGTGTAATCAACATAACGTGCGTCGACAATCTTTACACTCACGCCCTACAGTTGACGGAATGAAAGGCCGAAACGCGTTAAATAGCAGTGATTTAGGTATTGGCCCGGAAATTGCAAGTTGTCCATCGAAAACAATAGTCCGCGGTATTGTCGTATTGGAACGGTGAATACCGAATAAGCGAAAAAAAGCAACAAATCAAACCCCACGCCTGGTGGGGTTTTTTTTTTGCGTTTAACGGCTGAGCCTGCGCCGATCTAATCCAAGGATGATGGAGGACGAAGCCGAAGAGCGGCTATTCGGTGTATCGCGGCTAACTGCTCACCTGGAGATGTACGACCGTGCTTTCGCCCGTATCGCCCTCCTGATGCCGATGTTGATGAGCAAGACCCTCTGTGAATGTCGCCAGCTGTTCCATTAGCGGAGCCGGTTTCCCAAGATGAAAGCCCTGAGCGTAGTTCACGCCAATTTCTTCGAGTTTCTCAACGATGGCTTCGTTTTCGACAAACTCAGCGATCGTGTGCAGTCCCATCTCTTTGCCAATTTGGTGAATAGCACTCACCATCGATGCCGACACGCGATCGCTCTCAATTTCCTTCACAAACGCACCGTCGATCTTAAGATAGTCGACCGGCAACGTCTTGAGGTAGGCAAACGAACTCAACCCTGTACCAAAATCATCCAGCGAGAAACGGAAGCCTTGGTACTTTAGTTGCTCCATAAAGGTTGTGACCTTACGAATATTCGTCACCGCCGCAGTCTCGGTAATCTCAAAGCAAATACATTTGGGGTCAATCCCGGTTCGAGCGACCTCCTCTTCGATAAACTTCACAAAGTTGCCATCGCTGATAGTCTGACCGGACAGATTGATCGCCCAGGTGCTTTCGTTAAGCAGTCGCGAAGGCAAATTGGACATCAGCGTTTTCAGTGTGTTGCGTACCACCCAACGATCAATAGCTGGCATGAGGTTATAGCGCTCAGCGGCGCCGACAAACTCAGCCGGACTCAATAACCCTTCTTCCTCATCGGCTAGCCGGATGAGAATCTCGGTGTGCTTTTTGCCCTTGTCTTGACCAATCGCGTGAATCGGCTGACCGAACAACTGGAACTGATCTTCGCGCAGCGCTGTGTGCAAGCGCGCCAGCCAGTGAATCTGCGCCTGACGCTTAATGAGCATCGTGTTGTCATCCTGATACACCTGCAGTCGGTCCCGACCAAGATCTTTGGCGGCTGAACACGCCAGTTCGGCAAAGCTCAACACGCTAATAATGTTCTTTGTATCCACTTCCATCGGTGCCAGACCAATACTCACGGTGACCGGATACCGCTTGTTGTCCCAGCTGAATTCGATGGCCGCCACTTCGCGGCGAATCGTTTCGGCAATCTCCATGCTCTCATCCATATCGCGATCGGCCAACAACGCGCCAAACTCGCCGCCGCCTAGCCGGGCCACCACGTCGTCGTCGCCGAGATGGTCGCGGACTACGCTCGCCACACGTTTGATGAGTTCGTCACCCGCCTGGTGGCCACTGGAATCATTCACGGCGTGTAGTCGATCAACATTGATATTGAGTACGCAGTGCTCGCGTTGCTTGTAGCGAACGACATAGAGCGCCGTTTCGAGATGGTATTCGAACCCGTTGCGCGTCATCATGCCGGTCAGTGTGTCGTAATTAACCTGGATAATTCGGGACGCTTTGTGCGCCATCAGCCCAATGAGTTTGTTGTCGCTGCCTGTGAAGTCTTCGGATTCAAGCGGATTGGCCAGCAAAATAATGCCGATGGTTTCATTGTTCTCGTCGAAGATCGGCGCCACCAACATTTTGCAATCAAGGCCGCCAAAAACATGGCGAAATTCAACGCCGCCGTTATGGATCATTGGGGTTTTGCGATAGGAGACCTGGTCGTATACCTCCGTTTTAGCTACAGCAAGAACCTGTTCGTAATCCAGCTCACTGCTTCGATAAACGTGGGAGATCACGACCTTGCGTTCGGCCATTACTACCATACCCAATGAAGCTTCGGAGTATTCGGTCGTTCGTCTGACCAAATTGCGCATGGCATCCTGCCCTTCATCAAAGTACTTCACGTTGTCTTGCGTATTGTAGATGAGGTTGAGTTCTTCATAGCGCTGAAGCAGCTCGTCACCCATTGTGTCGAGCTCGTTTTGCTTCGCAACATCAACCGATAACACATTCGTGATGCGATGAATCGAAGTCGACAGTGAGTTGTAATCCAGATCCTGGTTACTGTTTTCAACCAATACGAACAAACCGGCCATCGGCGTCTTGGCAGCGTCGCATATACTCGTGATGTAGGCCGATGTGTCGTCCGAGACAGTGCAGCGGCGAATGCCACGACCCGTTTGTGTCCAGTCCGGAATAGCGTGATTGAGCGCTGTCAGCGCCGGTGCATACGCGTTTTGAGAATTTTGTGCCAGAGCCCAAACGCGGTTGCCCTCCAGGTCGCACACCACGACAGCCAGCGCGCCTTTTAGTCCTGCACGCACCAGCCACCCATATTTTGAGTAGTCGATGGCGCGGAGCGCCTGACCAAACTGACGCTGCTTCTTGGTTAACGTCATCAGGCCGCCTGTTCCTGATTTTTTTCAATGTACTCAATAATTGCGCGTAGACTGATCGGTTTATCGACCATACGAAAATTGGCAAACCAATGACTCCAGCGTGTGTACATATCCTGCGCGGAATCGGTCATAACGAGCACCGGAAATACCCGATCAGAATGCTCAGTCTGAAGTCGTCGACAAAACTCTTCGCCGCTCATCGGATACAAATCCGTGCTGACGAGGACATAGTCAGGCGCCTGCTCTTTTATTTGCTCGAGCGCGCGTTCGGGTAAAGCAAAATGGTGTACTTCAAAACCAGCGCGCTTCAGGCCACGGCAAATGATCCGGGCAAGAAAACTCTCCTGCTCGATCACAAAAAGTATGGGGGCGCTGTTGGTCGTTGTCATTCGTATGCGAACCAAATCAATCTAGGCAGTAAAAAGTACCAGCGCATGGGCTTTTTCGGCGTGATCGGGTTCTCAAACGGCCGACAAGGGTTTGGAATCATTCGGCCGATTTATGTCAAATAATATCGGCACCGCCGTGGTCAGACCGGCCGACCTGCACCGCGCATTCGACACACAGGAATGATGGCCCGGCGTGCTTAACACCGCCACTCAAGCCGAGCGAATCAACCAGATAGATTACATAAGGCCGCGGGTGAAATAGTCGGCCAGATAGTCATCGAATGACAGGGTGTCTGCCGCTCGCACTTCTTCGGCCTTGGCGAGGGATTCGCGTGCCAATTCCGCTAAATTCTCAGCCGTTTCGGGGTGGGTGAACTCGGCCTCTTCAAATTCCTTAGCGACCATCTGAGCCCGCGCCAAACCAAATTCGTTATACGTCAACGAACCCTTACTGAGTGCCTCGAGCACGCGGGCTGACGGAGCCATTCTGACGTCCTCGATTACCGCTTGCTGATGGCGAACGGCTTTTGCATAGCGATTATCGGCAGACCCTTCGTCAAGAATTCGAGCCAACGTGACGAGCTGATCACATACTTGGCTGGCCCAGTCTGACAGTGCGATGTTGCGGCCGTCACGACACAATTCGAGCCCTGGTTTGCGACCGTAAGCGGCCACCGCGTTGTCATTGTTGGCGATATCGACCTGCTCCGAGGCACTGATCGCCGGACTACTCGTAAACACACAGTGCAACAATAGGCACTCGACAAAATCGAGCTCGATCTGATTAACTCCCACCGCACTGAATGGATCGAGATCCAACGCCCGAATCTCCACATACTCCACACCACGCCGGCGCAAGGCAGCGGTGGGTTCTTCACCACTTTTGGCCACGCGCTTAGGCCTCACAACGCTGTAATATTCGTTGGCAATCTGCAGGATGTTGGTCGAAAGCTGAATGCGCTTATCACCATCAAACAATCCTCGTTGCTCGTAATCGGGATAGGGTGTGGAAATGGCGCGGGTCAATCCGGCCACGTATTCATCAAGACTGTTCACGGAGATATTCAGACTAGCCTGGGCATGGTTGTTGTACCCGATATCGCTCATGCGCAGCGACGTCGCGTACTCTCCGGCCGCCGTGTTGCCTGGAAAGTCCGCCAGCCCGGTTTCCGCACCTTGAAAAAATGACTTGCAGACTGCTGGTGAGCTGCCAAACAAGTACAATATCAACCACGATAAGCGTCGGAAATTCCGAATCAACGCAAAGTAGCCCGCCGACTGAAAATTCTGTGATGTCTGGCTCGAGCAAATATCGCTGCCCACTAGCGGACAGAGCGCATCCCAAACGGGTTTAGGCAGCGAGTAGTTAAAATGCACACCGGAAATGGTTTGCATAATTCGTCCATAGCGGTGCCCTAACCCACGACGATAAATGGTCTTCATGCGGCCCACGTTCGAGTCCCCGTAGCGCGCCAGCGGCACATCGCTGTGACGCGAAAACCCGCAAGGCATGCTGCACGGCCAAAGCGTTTCACCCGGTATATGACGGTAGGTGTAGCGATGCAGATCGTACAGAAAGCGAATTGCCTCCTCGTTAGTGGGCACGGCCGGCGTCACAAACTCAAGCAGGCTCTCGGCATAGTCGGTCGTTATAAAGGGGTGCGTCAGCGCCGCGCCCAACGCCGTCGGGTGCGGCGTTTGAGAGAGCGCGCCCGAGAGCGCATCAACGCGTAGCGATTCCTTCTCGACACCACGCTTGCCCTGCTGAATGATCGTGGGGCCATGCCGGTCAATCAGTCGAAAAAGCAGGTCATTAGGAATCTGATACATCGATATACCTTGTGATCAGAACGAGCTCGGCGATGGGCTTTCTGCCGCTTGCCACGGCTCAGAAATGTACGTCAATTGCGCAAAAACCTTGAACCAGGTCTCTGTTTATAGAGGGTTTTCAGATTATGGTATGAGTCTACTCGATTTTCGCTTCGGACGTACAACTGTGATCGCTTCCTTCCTCCGACCTGCCGTGCTCGTTTTGGCCGTTGCCGTGTCACCGGCGGCATCAGCCGCTGATCCCACGTTGCTCACCTACGCCGCCCCCGGCTTTATTTTGGCTGCTGTTGCGCTCGTGGGTTGGTTGGTCGCCAATGGCCGTCTTAGGACCAGCCAGGATCAGCACAACGACATGTCTACCCGTCTGGCCGCGAGCGAAAAAACCGTGGCGCAACTCCAGGCCATTCGCGCTGAGCTAACCGAAAACCTCAATATGGCCAAGGCCGAGTCGGTGGCGAACGACCAGCGCCGACGGGAGGTGTCGAATATGCTGGCTGCGCTACGCGCTCAGGTGGAGAAGGTGGCGCGTGTTGACGGGCTGACAGGCGTCGCCAACCGTCAACAGTTTGATATCAGCCTGACCGACGAGATTAAGCGCTGCGTCCGCGAGCACAAAGACATCAGCTTATTGCTCGTGGAAGTGGATAGTTTTGTGGACTTTCGCGATATCAGCGGCGAAGAGAAATCGGAATTCGCGTTGCAGCGAATCGCGTCATCAATCTCCGAATCCTTTCGGCGAGCCGGTGACCTGGTGGCTCGCATTGGTGAATTTAAGTTTGCGGTGCTTTTGCCAGGCGCTAACAACGACACGGCCGCACGATTTGCCGAAAAAATGCGCAAGTCGATTTACGCTGAAGCCATTCCGTTTCCGCAGTCAGAAATCGCCGATCGTATTACGGTCAGTGTCGGGCTTGCCTCGTTGCCTCCGGTACGACTGCACAAACCGCAGATAGCCATCGGTATCGCTGAAAACGCGTTACGCGAAGCGCAGAACAACGGTCACAACCAAGTCGCGAGTGGCGATGAATCGGTCATGCACGCCGTATAACGGTGTGCTGCACGGTAACTAACCACGCGATCGATCAGTCTCAGTCGACTCGCAATCCACATTCTACGCCCCCGGCCGCACACCACATTGGGTCGTCGCAGGCTACGCCCTACTCTGCCAATAACCCGCGGATGGCCTTTTCGATCGCCACGGCTCGCTTATCACCTTGGTGAGTTTCGCCAATCCAATAACCGCGTGCTTTGCCCTGTTTGTCGATCAGATAAAACGACGGCCAATACTTATTCCCTAGGGCCTTCCAATACGAAAAATCGTTATCGATCATGATGGGGTGTTTAAGCTTAAACTCCTCAACTTTGATTTCGATGTTTGCGCGCTCTTTCTCATACTCGAATTCTGGACTGTGCACGCCGATAACGATAAACGGATCAGACGCAAAGGTTTCCTCAAGTGTATTGAGCCATGGAAAGGAGCGATAACAATTCCAGCAAGCAAACGTCCAAACATCGACAAGCACTACCTTACCCTTGAGGTCACTAACCGAGAGCGGCTCGGAATTGATCCAGTCCGCGGGTTCGGTATGCGTAAATTCCGGCAACAACGGAAACGAGGGAGTGCGTTCAGCGTAACAGCCCACTGTCAAGCAGAGCGTTAGCGCGACCAGCAAACGTTTTGATCGATGCAGCATCGTGGTGTTCTCCAAAGTGGCGATAAGGGAATCGCCAAGCCAAGCATCGGCTTTGAGGCGAGCGCAGGCTCGGTCGATGTGAGACCCAATAATCACAAACCCTACGCACAAACTATCACGGGACTATCACGAAGAATCAACGACTCCAACACGATAGGACGCCACCTTGCCGGAAAAGGCGCCACCTGAGCGAAAACGCCGCTGCTGTGTGACGCACACGGCAGCGGCGGAATTGACGATCGCCGCGCCATTCCAGAGCGGCAGTCCGTTACTTAGGGGCGATATCGACGAGAAAAGGAACGGTAAGCGGGCGGCGCAGGCGCATAGCCACGACGTGCGTAGCGACGATCATCGTCCCACAGTCGGTTACGTTTGCCGTAGCAGCGCGTAATACCTTTCTCGCACAGCGTTTGTCGCCACTCGTACTTAAATAAATAGGTAGCCGTTGCGCGACGCTCAGGCTCAAAATCAACTTTTCGAGAGCGCGAGTAGCGCTCATCCCCGTAACCGGTGCCGGGAGCCGACTCATACGTGCCGTGACGTTTGGACTCTGAACGACCGGATCGTTTGCGCGACTCATGGTAGACATCGTCGTCATAGCGATACCGCTCTCTGAAGACCGCCACGGCGATAACGCCCATCGCTGAATAGTCGCCAAACGCGGCTGAGTACGAATCGATGTCGTCAGTGAAATAAAATTCGTTGATGTGGTTGCGAGAAGAACGCCAGCCTCGGTAGATTGCGGACTGATAGGGTCCCAATACATACTTTCGTTCTTTGCTATCCAAGTCGGCACGCCGGCCAGAGATTATATTGCGACCGTCGACTGCGATAACAAACGCGAGTCGTTCGTTGCTGTGATTCGTCACGCGAATTCCATACTGCTGGCCAGGTTCTGCCTGCACATACGCTTTGTCGCGTTTACGAGAATAGGGATTCGCGTCAAACGTGGGCAACACACGCCCTCGATAGTCAACGATCTCCACACTGATATCATCTTGCCGAATTCGATCAGCGGAAGCATCAAACAGCACCATCGCTATGACGCCAAGAGTGAGAATTTTGAATGTGTTCATCGCGCTTCCTCCACGCATTGTGTCGTACGCTGCCATCATGCGCCGCCCTATATGAACCCGTCCTGAACAAAAACAGTAGAAATCTGAATCGTTTATGAACACACCTGGTCGTCTTTCCGTATGGCGAGCAGTTCGGCGCCACCACGACGAAGAGAAAAGGTCTGATTGACACCACAGAAGAACCGGCGCTTGCCGCCAACTGACAAAAAGTCCGGGTGAATGCGCCGCGAAGAGAATCGCTACTGAGTGCCGCCGCGCCGCTTGGCGTTGCGCCACTCCCATGGCGGCCGCCGCTCGGCCGCGGGTTGCCGCCATAGGCCACGATTATGGCGCCGAGCGTCTTGCTCCGCGTCAAGCAGCGCGGGATCGTTGGTGTATCGGGTGTACACCCAAGCGTAACCCAAACGCACAAGCTGAACATTGATACTCTCGGTGTGATATTCACTGCGCGCCACCGCCACCAGTCGATCGTAACGGTCTTTATCCCGAATGCTGAACGTCAGCGTCGAGCGCTTGACAAGGCGCTCCAACGCCCGGCGTGCGTCGACGGCGTGAGGCTGATCTTTTTCTGGCGCGTCGATACCGAATAGGCGGATATCAATGTCCCGACCATCCAGACGAATCACAAGACTGTCGCCGTCTTTCACGTGCAAAACAGTGGCGACAAGTGTGTCCCCGCTTTGTGGTGACGCACTGACCGTTTCGGGGACGGGACTGCAGGCGGAGATCACCATGCCGCTCAGCCACATCGTGATCAGTAAGAACAAGGCCCGACGATGGGTTGCCGAGGCTATGCGCTTGGTCAACAACACGGTCCAGCGGACGACTCGCGCGTCAACGCGGCGGCGCGCCAGCGATTGACCATGCCCGTAACCAGTTTGACGGTGCAACAAGAACAAAACCAATGAGCCCTCAACCTTGAAGCTTGGCCACCGCCTCTTCGATACGATCCATCGCTTTATTAATCGACGCTTCCGATGTCGCCGTGGACAATCTAAAAAAGGGTGAGAGCTCATAAGCACTGCCAGGGACCGCCGCGACACCCACGTGATGGAGAAAGTAGTCGACCAGATCCGCGTCGGTGTTGATCAATGTTCCTTCCGGCGTTGTGCGGCCCACTAACGCTGCACAGCCGATGAAAGCGTAAAATGCCCCTTGCGGTGGGTCGAGCGTGAGTCCGTCAATGCGCCGGACACGTTCGACGATGACATTGCGGCGACGTTCGTACGCGGCGTTGTAGCGTGCTACTTCTTCCTGCGGTCCGTTGAGTGCGGCGACGGCGGCGGCCTGAGATACCGAACAGGTTCCGGATGTAATTTGGGACTGCACCTTGGTCATGGCGCGGATCAGCGGCTCAGCACCACCGGCATAGCCAATGCGCCAACCGGTCATCGCATAGGCCTTAGACACACCGTTGACCGTCAGCACACGGTCAGCCAGTGATGGACAGGCCGACGCGAAGGAATGAAACGAACGGCCGTCGAATAGTATGTGCTCGTATATCTCGTCCGACATGATCAAGACATGGGGGTGTTCAGCCAACACCTCTCCGAGCGCGACAAGCTGCTCGCGAGAATACACGGCGCCCGCCGGATTGGACGGCGAATTGAGTAACAGCCACCGTGTGTTTGGGGAGATCGCTTGTCGAAGCGCTTCGGGAGTGAGCCGAAAACCATCGGCCGCGGCACACGGAAGCGCGCGCGCTCGACCGCCCAGTACCGTAACGATACCCTCGTAAACACCAAAATAGGGCGCACACAGCAACACGTCTTGCTGCGGCTCTAACGTGGCCATAAAGGCGTTGAATATGACTTGTTTTGCGCCGGTCGATACGATGATCTGTTCCGGCTCAAACGTCAAACCGTTGTCGCGCGCAAACTTTTGGCACACCGCATTTCTCAGTTCGATGGTGCCGGCAGTGGGTGTATACCGCGTCTCGCCGCGCAGCGCCGCTGCGTGCGCCGCCTCAATAATATGTGACGGTGTATCAAAATCCGGTTGCCCAAGGCCCAAGTCGACAATGTCGTGACCGGCTGCTTTGAGCGCCCGAGCATTCTGGCTGACGACCGCCGCTGCCGAAGTGCTGACGAGACTGAGCCGATTGGCGGCGTAGTTCATAGTATGGTCAATCCAAATAGGCGTGAGAGTAGGATTACAATTTGACGAATCATCCGATGCACCCCGAAACAACGCAGTGGGTCAACCGACAGTGAGCAAATCGCGAAGCAGAGTGTAGCAGCGGCTAATCGAGGATTGCACGGTGTTCAATCTTTCGCCGCTTTGCATCATTTCCAATTTAGTCAATTTCCACCGCATTTTCTTGGTACTATCGGCGCCAACTACGCGTGAGCGATCAACTATTAACTACGATTTTGGGGATTCGTTACTATGCCTGCTTCTTTCGATAGCACCACACCACAATGGTCATCCCGCTGGGCGTTTATTCTTGCCGCAATCGGCAGCTCGGTTGGACTGGGCAACCTTTGGCGCTTTTCTGCGGAGGCCGGTACCAACGGGGGTGGCGCCTTTATCATTATCTATCTGCTATGCGTAGTGTTTATCGGCATCCCCGCCATGATGAGTGAGTTTATGGTGGGCCGCGCGGGACAAGCCGGCAGTTCACTCAACAGCGCTCGCGACTTAGCGACTCGCAGCAATGTCTCACGTTGGTGGGCGTCTGGTGTTTGGGTCGGCCTGCTCAGCGGCTTTTTGATCGTCAGTTTTTATTGCGTCGTGGCTGCCTGGGTCATGGCCTATATCCCCAAATTCGTCACCGGTGCGTTTGACGGCCAAACGCCGCTCGAGATCGCTGCCCAATTTGATCAGATGGTGGTGAGTCCTGCGCAGGTGGCCGGCTGGTTCGTTTTATTCTGTGCCATGGTCATTTGGCTCGTCTCTCGCGGGGTTAATCGCGGTCTCGAGTTGACCTCGAAAATCCTCATGCCTGCCTTTTTCTTCCTGCTCATTGGTCTGAGTTTGTTCAGCTTGTATTCGGGCACCGAATCCGGTGGCACGGCCAAAGCACTGAGTTTCATGTTCACGCCTGACTTTGGCAAAGTGGATGGCGAAATCGCCGTTCGCGCGCTGGGGCAGGCATTCTTCTCAATCGGACTCGGCATGGCCATCATGGTCACGTATGGGAGCTATCTGCCGCGCTCAGTGAGCATTCCCCGCTCGGCCTGCATCGTGGCGCTGAGTGATACGGTGGTGGCGCTGGCCGCGGGTCTTGCAATCTTTCCTATCGTATTTCAATACGGACTGGATTTTCAGGCCGGTGCGGGCCTGTTCTTCAAAACGCTGCCGACCGCACTGGTCTCGACACCAGGTGGAAATTTCATCGGTGCCGCCTTTTTCTGCATGGCCTTCTTTGCCGCACTCACTACGGCCGTCTCATTGCTAGAGCCCACCACCGGTCACATCAGCGAACAGTTCAACATTCCTAAGTCAAAAGCAGCGTTGATTTGCGGCGCCGGAATGATCCTGCTGGGCGTGGGCAGCGTGATGAGCCTTGAGTTTCTGGATTTCATCGATACGGGCTTAACGGCACCCATCATGCTGCCGCTGTCGGCGCTGATCATCGTAGTGTTCGTGGGCTGGCGCTTGGACAATGCGATCCTTAATGATCAACTGGATGAGCGCGATCGCGCTTTGGGTGGCTTCTTGCTGGTATTGGTTAAGTATCTCGCTCCGATTAGTATCGCCACGATCATGATCTACGGCATCATCGATAAATATTTCTAAACCGAGCGATCGGGAGCTCAACAACAAGCTGCGATCCCCTTATCTAGACGGACTCCGTATTGGTGCCAGTACGACCGAGTAAGAGAATGTCTGCGCACACGTGATGAGCCAAAATAAAACGCCGCAGCCCGTTTGGGTTGCGGCGTTCACTTTTTTGATCGCCCTACGCTGTGCCATCCGATGGCGGCGCTACGGACTATAGACGATCAAATTCCTCCTTCAAATCGTAGTTTCGATCGGTAATGATCTTCTCGAGCACCGCCACACGCGCCTCGAGCTTCTCCAATCGTTCCAGCGACACACTGTTTTTGGTGCCCAGACCAAGACCAAGCGGATCATCCTCATCCCCGAGGCCGAGCATATCGGCACCGCTTTTACCCGAGCGGTCCATATACTTTGTGATGATGGAGGCGACTGCGCCAATCAGCACAATCAAGACAACCATTTCAAATACGTGCATTACAACTCCTTAAAAAGTGCCCAGTGTCTGGATACGTCAAATCGGTAACGTTGGCGCTCGCTAGCTATCGCGTAGCTCGTCAAACTCGCGATCCAGATCAAATCGCGACGACGTCACATAGCGTTCCATTTTCTGAAGTCGCTTATCAATGTTCTTAAAGCGATAACTGATTTTGGAAAAAGTTTCCTCCGGCGATTTTCTCAAAGAGCGCACAAATCGCTCTTCGACCGGATCTTCATACGCATTGTGAGGCATGGGTTGTAACATCAAAGCAGCCGCGGCGTAGGCAATCAAGCCCAATGGCATCGTCATCAGAATGGCGATCAGCCCTAATACCCGCGTGGCTCCGACCGAAAAGTTCATGTAGTCGGCGATGCCCGAAAACACACCCGCGATGCGGCGGTTACGCGTATTTCGATACAGTCGTCGTGGACGGAACTCATCATGGTCGTACATGCAAATTATCCTCTGTCTGATGGGTAACGTGAATAGCCGTAATTACGGCCGTAGTCACGGCGGCTTGCCGCGCTCCAGAAACGTCGCTCGCGACGACTATCTAAGTGCAGCGGACGATCTCGAAGCAAAAAGCCTGCGACGAAGTAAGCCAGCAGTGTTGCCCCCGTGAAAATCAACAACGAGACAAACGCGACAATACGGACACCGGTGCGGCTTAGGTCAAGGCGATGTGCCAAACCTGCACATACTCCCATGACGACTCCGTTTTCACTATCTCGATACAGCATTTCGGCCCTCCAGGCGATTAAGTGTGTTTCCGCCAATCGGCGGTGGTTTTGTCCAGTATGGTTTCAAGCGTGTTGATACGACTTTCCATTTTTTGCGCGTTTTCCCAAAGGTCTTCGAGCATACGTTCGTCTTCCGTTGACAAACTCTTCGTTTGCTTCCACTTCGTGATGTAGTGGAACACGATCAGAATCGGGAGAATGACGGAAATAAAAATAATTCCCATAATTCCTGCATATTCTGAAAACATACCCTTCTCCGTCGGTTAGCTGATTCGTGAGTCGTATTACTCGCCGCCGTTCATCTTCGCTTTAAGCGCTTCAAACTCGGCTTCTACGCTGTCGGCATTTTCAAGTGACGAAAATTCGCGCTGCAGATCTTTTTTCAGACCCATGTCATAGGCTTCAATTCGTCCTTCCATGCCTTCCATTTTACGCTCAAACTGCTCGAATCGAACCAGCGCATCGTCGATTTTGTTTTCATGAATCTGTCGGCGCACGTTTAAGCGCGATGACGTCGTGTTGTGGCGCATCAACAGCGCTTTCTGACGATTCTTAGCATCGGCTAGTTTTTCCTCGAGTCGCGCGATGTCATCATTGAGTTGTGACAAACCATCTTCAATATGATCGTAGTCGGCTTTCAATGTTTCGACCGAAGCGCTCACACGGTTCTTCTCCGCTAGCGCCGCTTTGGCAAGATCATCACGACCTTTGCTAATCGCCAGCTCTGCTTTGTTGTGCCAGTCCTTTTCAGCCGTCTCGAGCGCACTGAGTTTGCGATTGAGCTGCTTCTTGTCCGCGATCGAGCGGGCGGCCGCAGAGCGCACTTCGACAAGCGTGTCTTCCATCTCCTGAATCATGAGCCGAACCAACTTTTCCGGGTCTTCGGCCTTATCCAATATCGAATTGATGTTGGAATTAACGATGTCAGTAAATCTGGTGAAAATACCCATAGTGATTCCTCGTGGTTGGGTGTCGTACAGTGTGTTCAGAATAAATAGAGCAGGTTTCGTGCCAAGTCGCGGCTGATCAATCTAAGCGTATGTTTTAATGAGCTTTATTCTGTAAACCACGC
>JBCCHD010000022.1 GCA_039028935.1 Pseudomonadota bacterium
ACGTGATCGTGTCGCAAACCTGACCGATCTACGCTTTATCTACCAGTTCAGTGCGCGAAGCTTTCTTCGGCTGACGGCGCAGTATCAGGATGTTGAAAGCAAGCCCGCTGGGGATGCGCTTACGCTGAACGCGCCGCCTCGAACCCGGAGCAAGGACTTTAACAAACAGTTGCTTTATTCATACAAAGTGAACCCGCGCACCGTGTTTTTCCTGGGGTATTCAGACTTGGCTGACGCCAATGATGGCCGCCCTGATTTGCAGATTCAGGAACGCGGTTTATTTATGAAGATTGGATATGTCTTTGACTTCTAGTTGTGGTCGGTTACCGACGCTTCTTGACCGATGATGTGGCTACGTCGTGTTTGAACGGGAAAAAATGTCGCTTCGAGTACGACAGAGCGTAAACAGCACCAGCCCCATCAATGACGACGCGAACGTCAGTACGCCGAAGGTCTGTAGATTATTCGAGTGAAAAACAGACAGCGCTACGCCAAATATGCCACCTATTCCGAAACGTAATGCACCGATAATCGCGTTGGCTTTACCGGTGTGGTCCGGATGCAGTGCGAGGTACACCGCCAATCCATTCGCCGTGATAATCTGCGTAAGACTTGCGGTCAGCATGATGAGCGTGTACATGAGCCACATGTTGCTGGCGCCCAACAACGCGTACAGCAAAGTGAACGCGGCGCTGATGGAGTGTATTGGGATACAGTACAGCAGCAAACGCCTTGGCTTAAAAACCACCAACAAACGGTGGTTAATGCGGTGAGCGGCCGCGAGCATTAAAACGCCGGCGCCGAACAGCCACGCGAAGGCGGTGGGGGAAAGGCCATAGAATTTGAGAAAAATAAACGATGAGTCGGCCAAATATAAGAAGAAGCTGACTGAGCTAAAGGCGAGTGAAAAGGCCAGCACGTTGCTCCATAAGGACGCGAGCACGTGTTGATAACCCTTACTGGCGACGGGTTTGCGGCGCAAGAAGCGAGTCTCGGGCATAAGCACCGCGAGCAGCGTGCCGACCAGAATGCCGTAGAGCCCGAGAAATAGAAAAATGGCCGGCCAGCCAAACGCCTCCAGTAAATAAGCGCCGATCAATGGCGAAACTAGCGGCGCGATCATCATGACCACCGCGATGTTGGCGAATAGGCGGGCGCTCTCCACCTCATCAAACAGATCGCGGACAATCGCCGCCGCGTTCACCACAGCTACCCCGCCTCCGAACGCCTGGATAAAGCGCCAGACTGTCAACTGCGCATCCGTTCCCACGCGTGTAATCGCAAAGCTCGCAACGACAAAAATCGCGATGCCGCACAAGGTGGGTCGCATTCGACCGATGCGATCCGACACCGGCGCACCGAGCAGATTGCCCAGCGCCACGCCCAGAAAGAACGACCCCATTGACCGTTCCAAGGCGTGTACCGTCGTGCCAAATTCCAGCGCCATCGCCCCCATCGCTGGCAAATAGGCGTCGATGGCAAACGGCCTTATCGATATCAGCCCGGCAAGCAACAGGGTGGCGCGCCCTGCCGAGAGGGTTTCTTTGGCCTGGTTAGACATGTCAACTCTATGAAATATAAAAGAATGTTACGTAGGGGTTCGAAGATGGCGGGCGGGTGATAAATGCCTCTATAATGAGGCCCAGATTATCCACTTTGAGGAGTATTTTGTGGAGAAAATAATTCGATCTTTGCTTGCTGTTGCGGTCACCTCGATTGCTGTGACCTCGCTGGCCTGTGATTATCCTGGAGATGCGGATTTTGTGGTGCCCAATGGTGCCAAGGCCACGAAAGAAGAAATGATCGCGACGCAAGGCAAAGTGAAATCGTTCGTAAGTTCTATCGAGGGGTATCTTACCTGTCTAGACGAAAAGCAGGCCGCTGCTGGCGATGAGTTAACCGAAGAGCAGCAAAGCATTTACTCAATGCGTTACAACGCGGCGGTCGATGCCATGGAGCAGGTCGCAGACCAGTTCAATACCGCGCTCGGCGCGTACCGCGACGCACAGTAACCCACCGGTTTTGCCGCCATCCGGTGGCGATTGAACGCTACCAGTGATTGCGTAGTTCACGCAGCTTCAAAAACACGCTCCGTGGATCAGCGTGTGGCGACATCGTGGCGTCTTCTTCGCACAACTTGTCAATGATGGTGCGTTCTTCGAGGCGAAAAAAGGTGTTGACCTTGCGTTCGAGCGCAATGGTTGTCACCAACGGTGCGGTCGGGTCCATGTCTAGCGCAAGTTCGAGCAATACCCGGGCTTCCTCATTGTCCGGTTCGCGATCGAGGGTGAACTGCAGGTTGTTGGCCAGATAGTCGTGGCCAGGGTAGATGGACATGTGTTCGTCGAGACGATGCAGCTGCTGTTCAAACGTCGTGAACAGCGCATCGGGATGGCCGCCGTTATGGCAATTACCCGCCCCTGCGTTGAACAGAGTGTCACCGCAAAACAGGGCGGATCGATCGCCGTGTGCGGTGACGCACACGTGCGCCATGGTATGACCGGGGGTGTCCATCACCTCCAGTTCCACCGTCTTCCCCACGCGCAGCGAGTCGCCTGCGCGTAATCCCTCAGACTGACCTTGAATGTCGGCGTTGTGATGCGCCAATACTTGTGCGCCGGTGGCCGCGACAATGGCATCGTTGCCGCCAATATGATCCCAGTGTTCATGCGTGTTGAGTATTTGACGAATGTTATAACCGGCTCGCTTGGCAACCGCTAAGCACTGCTTGTGATCGAGCGGATCAATGGCCAGTGCTTCACCCGTTTCTTCACAAACAATGAGATAGTTGAAGTTGCGATAACGGTTGTTGACCCAGAGCGTCTCAATTTTCATGATGCAACGTCGACCGATGGAGTAAGTTAGTGATTGCGCCGGGTAATGTAGTCGGCCATGAAGCGCAAAGGTGCTGTGTCGAACGGCAAACCTTGCAGCGCGGCGAGGGATTCTTGGTAGAGTGACTCAAGATGAGATTTGGCGGCGGCCATGCCGAGCACCGAGGGATACGTGGCTTTGTTTGCGGCCATGTCTGAGCCTTGTGGTTTACCAAGAGTCTCGGTCGTGCTTTCCACATCCAGAATGTCATCACATACTTGAAACGCAAGCCCTATGCGCTCGGCGTAGCATTGAATCGCCTCGCGCTCGTCATCGCCAAGTGTTTCACTCGCATCGCAGGCCATCATCACGGCGGCTTGAATAAGGTAGCCCGTTTTGCGTTCGTGCATGAGCTGCAGTTCGTGAGGTTCGAGCTGTTTCCCTTCTGCCATGAGATCCTGCGCTTGTCCGCCCGTCATGCCTGTTGAGCCTGCCGCGCTGGACAAATTGCGCATCATACGAATGCGCGAATAGGGCTGATGGTCGAGTGCCGTCGAAGAGGCCAATAGATCAAACGCGAGTGCTTGCAGCGCATCACCAGCGAGTATGGCCGTGGCTTCGTCAAACTGAATATGAGTGGTGGGTCGTCCTCGGCGCAGGGCATCGTCATCCATGGCGGGCAAGTCGTCGTGTACCAGTGAAAACGCATGAATGAGTTCAACTGCGCCGGCCGGTGCGTCCAGTAAATCCGGGTCGAGACTGAGTGTTTCGCCGCAGGCGTAGGTGAGCAATGGACGGACCCGCTTGCCGCCCCCTAGCACGGAATAGCGCATCGCCTTGTGCAAATGTTCTGGAAACGTCGCCCCATTGGGGATGACCTCATCAAGATACCGATCGATACGTGATCGAAAGTGATCGACGCGTGAGGCAAACGGTGATACGGCGGTGGCGGTAGACGGGTCGGCATCATGTTCAGGCATGCCTGCATTGTCCGGGCAGGCGTGTTTTTTAGCAAGTCATAGGCGTTCGCGGTAGACTGCTCGCGTGAATGTCATCGACCCAATCCGCTTAGAAAACGGGCGCACGGCAACGGCCGTCGCCCATCCCAATATCGCGCTCGTTAAGTATTGGGGCAAGCGCGACGCCGAGCTTAATTTACCGGCCGTCGACTCACTGTCTATCACGCTCGACACATTGACCACCACCACATCGGTTATGTTGACCGACGGGCCAGACGTGTTAAAGCTCAACGATCGATCCGGCAGCAAGAGTGAACAGCATAAGCTACGCTCGCTGGCGGATGCCTTTCGAGAGGCCTCTGCTACCCAATTTGGGGTGGCGGTAACCAGTGATAACAACTTTCCGACCGCCGCAGGTCTGGCCTCGTCAGCGTCCGGATTTGCGGCGCTGGTGGTGGCGCTTGATGAGGCGTTTGCGACACGCCTGTCGATGGAGCGGTTGTCGGTGTTAGCGCGTCGCGGTTCAGGATCGGCGCCGCGTTCGCTGTTTGAGGGCTTTGCCCATATGCATCGTGGGCAGGCGGCTGATGGCAGCGATGCGGTAGCGTCACCTGTTTTGGCCGTCAACGACTGGCCGCTTGAAGTGGTCGTTGCCATTACGTCTGAGGAGGCTAAGTCGATTTCATCGACCGACGGCATGGAGCGCACACGCACGACATCGCCGTTTTATCCCACTTGGCTCGAGTCGCAGCAGGGCGATATTGAGCGCGCATTGGCTGCCGTGGCAGCACGAGATTTTGACGCGCTGGCGGCGGTATCCGAGCACAGCTGTCTTAAGATGCACGGCTTAATGTTGTCTGCTAGGCCCGGCTTGGTCTATTGGAACGACGCGACGACCCGCTGTGTGCACGCGGTGCAGTCGTTAAGGTCGTCCGGGCTGCCAGTCTTTTTTACCATTGATGCCGGGCCGCAGATCAAAGCGGTGTGTCTGCCGCAGGCGACCGAGGCCGTCGCTGAGGCGCTGGCCCGGACTGAGGGCGTGCACCGCGTGTTGAAGACAGGTCTTGGGCTGGGTGCCCGTGCCGCATTCGTGTAGCAGTATGTTAGGCGTGATGCGTTGACGATTCGATCCGCGGTGAGTGTGCAGTCGCCGGGCAAGCTGTTTTTGCTCGGCGAATACGCTGTGCTGTTTGGCGCACCGGCTATCGTGCGTGCGGTTGATCGTTATGTGCACGTTCGCGTTGAGCCGGTGCTTGACCCAATGGCCAGTGACATTGAGGTCGTGAGTCGCGGACTAGCGGTGCCCGATCTCAATGCGAACTGGGACGATAAGCTGGTGTTTGTTAACGCCCGGCCCGAGCATTCACTCGTTACTCTCGTGCTTGGTGGACTAGCGCAAACAGGCACAATCCAGGCGCGCATGGGCAAGTGCCGATGCACCATCGATAGTCGCGAGTTGTTCTATGGTGACCGCAAACTCGGATTGGGCTCCAGTGCAGCGGTTACCCATGCACTGATTCGCGCGTTTACTGACTATACACGCGACACCGACCTGCCCAGCGCGCAGCCTTTGGACGAATTGGCGTTCACCCTTCACCGTGCGTTTCAAAACGGTCGTGGGAGTGGTGCCGATTTGGGCGCCGGAGTGTTGGGCGGGCACTATCGATTTCAACGCGTGACGGGCAAACATCTACCCGACCTGCGCGCCGTCGCTTGGCCGGATGGCTTACATTGCGCCACGCTTTGGGTGGGTCGACCAGCTTCGACCGCCAGTGCGTTGGCGGTGTTGAGTCGTTTCGAGCGGCAAAATCCGGGCGCCTTTACTCAGGCCGTGTCACCGTTGTTGGCGCTGGCACAGGCAGGTAGCGACGCCTTCGAGGAGGGTGACGTCGGTACCTTTGTCCGTATCTGTCACGATTACGCCCATACTTTGGCCGAATTTGGCGCTAAAGTCGGTGTTGACATCGTGAGTGCCGAGCATCGGTCATTACAGAGGTTGGCGACCGAGCATCACGTCGTCTACAAACCCAGTGGCGCAGGGAACGGCGATTTTGGTGTGGCGTTTAGCCACGATAAGCGCGCCCTAAATCAGTTTGCCGCCGCGGCTCAGAAGGGCATGGGCAACGCTCTCAAACTGGGCGTTGGCCGCCCCTGTCACCGTCTCTGAGCGCGCCTACGCCGATCGATAGGCTCCGGTGATCAATTGGTCCAATCGATGCCGTATGCGACGTCGGGAGCCTTCTGCGGTGGCGATCGATCGCGTGAGATCGTGGAGCATGACCGGGAGCCGCTAGTGATTGATTCGGGCGCCGGTTACAATATTGCGGCGCGATTAATCCGCCGCCCCATCAGGACACAGTAATTTGGACAAGTCTCGTATACCTCGTTTCTACAAGATGTCGATGAAAGAGCGCGTCGAGGCGGTGCGTGATCGCGGCATTATTGACGAATCGGACTATCGTGCACTGTCGAGCGGAGAGCATACGCTCAAGCTCGATGGCGCTGATAAGATGATCGAAAACGTCATCGGTGTGATGGGCTTGCCGGTTGGCCTTGGGCTAAATTTCTTGGTCAACGGTAAAGACTATGTGGCGCCGCTCGTTGTGGAAGAGCCGTCGATCGTCGCGGCGCTGAGTTCCGCCGCCAAGACGGTTCGCGAATCCGGTGGGTTTCAGACATCCAGTACCGATCCTATTTTGATTGGGCAAGTGCAGGTGGTCGGTGTGCCTCATATTCAGAAGGCCCGCGCACGATTGCTGGAGAACAAAACGGAGATTCTTAATCTCGCCAACAGTATGCATCCGAATATGGTTGCGCGAGGCGGTGGGGCGGACGATATAGAAGTGTACACGCACGCAACTGGCAACGAGATCGGTGACATGCTGGTCATGCATTTGCTGGTTAATACGTGTGATGCCATGGGCGCTAACCTTGTGAATACCATGTGCGAGGCCGTTGCGCCGCTGGTCGAGAAAATAACCGGCGGCAAAGTGTTTCTACGGATCTTATCCAACTTAACCGATCGCTCGATGGTGACGGCGCGCGCTACGATTCCGGTGAAGGCGTTGGGGGGTAAGGACTTCAGTGGCGAGCAAGTGCGTGATGGAGTGATCATCGCCAGCGAGTTCGCGCGGGTTGATCCCTACCGGGCCGCAACGCACAACAAAGGCATCATGAACGGCGTGGATGCGCTGGTCATCGCCACCGGCAACGACTGGCGCGCGGTGGAGGCGGGAGTGCATGCTTATGCCGCGCGCGGCACGCACTACACGAGCCTGAGTTCGTGGAGCAAAAATCGAAATGGCGATCTGGTGGGCTCGCTGACAATGCCGCTTAAAGTAGGAATCGTTGGTGGGCCATTACAATCCAATCCGACGGTGGCGATGAATCTGCGCATGACGGGCGTCCGGTCAGCGACGGAGCTGGCCGAACTGATGGGGGCCGTTGGCTTGGCGCAGAACTTTGCCGCCATCAAAGCGTTGGCCACTGACGGCATTCAAAAAGGTCATATGACGCTTCACGCTCGAAGCGTCGCCATGGCGGCAGGTGCCGGTAGCGACATCTTTGATCGGGTGGTGGATGGGTTGTTGACCAGTCGAGAGATTAAGATCTGGAAGGCGCGCGAACTGGTCGACGCGGCGCGCCGTGAACTCGATGGGTCCGCCGACGCCTCGTTGCCGTCTGCTGTGGCTGCCCCGACGACGATTGCACAGGAAGGGGCGGTGGGACATGGCAAAATCATCTTACTGGGTGAGCACTCGGTCGTGTACGGTCGACATGCACTCGCGCTGCCGGTGCCGCTCGCAATACGTGCGCGGGTCAAGCCCGGTGACGATGGTGTACGGCTGAGTATTCCCAATTGGGGCGTCGACTACTATCTCGAAAAAGATCCCGATAAGCGTCGCTCGTATGAGAAGCCGGCTGCGCTTATTCTCGAGCGCTTAGGTCTGGCCGACGAGGACATGACCCTTGAGGTATCACCAACGGTGCCGCGCGCCATGGGTTTGGGCGGTTCTTCAGCAATCGCTGTCGCCATCATTCGAGCGCTAAGCGATTATTATCAGCTGGCGCTGAGCGACGAGCGGATCAATACGCTGGCGTTTGAATCGGAGAAGATCGCACATGGTAAGCCCTCCGGTGTCGATAATACGGTGGCGACGTTTGGCACGCCGATGTTGTTTCGTCGTGGCTCGCCGCCCAGTGTGCAGTCGGTTGAGATCGGGTCCCCGATGACGATTGTGGTCGGCATGACCGGTGTCGAGAGCCTCACCGCTACCACCGTACGTCGGGTCGAGGAAGCGTGGCAAAGTCAGCCTGAGCGCTATGAACGCATGTTTGACGAGATGGATGCCTTAGCACGTGAAGGCGCCGAAGCCCTGACGGCCGGTGATTGGCACACCCTGGGTGCGCTCATGAACGTCTGCCAAGGTTATTTGAACGGATTGCAGGTTTCGTGTGTCGAATTGGAAGAATTGATTCAAATCGCACGAGATCACGGCGCGCTGGGCGCTAAGCTTACGGGGGGCGGTGGCGGTGGTGCCATGATTGCCCTCGTAAACGATGCGACGAAGGTCATCGGCGCCATGCAAAAGGCGGGCTATCGTGCCCTCGCCTTCACATTGGGTGATGGATAATAGTCGATGCTCGGATGAAGTCGTGAGCGTCGCCGTAATCCTAGAAAATGGGTCATAAGATTGTCAGAAGCAAGTAAAAAGCAGCCGGTGTTCTCTAACGATCACGATAAGGTTGTGTCGTTTGACTCCGAACAACTCATTCTGGTTGACCCGAGCGACCAGGAGGTCGGCTTTGCGTCGAAGGGCCGCTGCCATGACGAGGCCGGTATTTTGCATCGGGCCTTTTCGGTTTTCGTGTTTAACTCAAATAGCGAGCTGCTGCTGCAGCAACGCAGTGCGACTAAGCGTCTTTGGCCACTTTACTGGGCCAACACCTGTTGTAGTCACCCGCGGCGTGGCGAGACGATGGAGCAGGCGACACAAAGACGCATGGAGCAAGAGGTTGGCTTCAGTTGCGAGGTCGATTACTTATACAAATTCGAATATCACGCGACGTTTGGCGATCTGGGCGCGGAGCACGAACTGTGTTGGGTATACGCGGGTGTGTGCGATCCGATCGTTAAGCCCAATCGCCAGGAGATTGCGGCCTGTCGCTGGGTATCGGTCGCGCAGATTGAACGCGAACTGCTCGATTCGCCCGAGCAATTCACGCCGTGGTTCAAACTGGAGTGGGCGCAACTGCGCAAACGCTATCCGCTCGTGCGCGACGCCAAGCGCGACCAATTCTAAGCGGCAACGCTCTGGCGCTGTCTAGCGCGACTCCATGTTCGTTTTCAAATTGGCCAAGCCATCCTCGTAGTTTTTGGTGATCTGTTCCTGGATGAACGGTCCCATGAAGCGCAGGAAGAACGGTGACGATATGTCGCTTGCGTAACCCCACGTCACTCGCGTACCGGCGTTCATTTCGTCAAGCAGATACCAGCTTTTTGCTTCGCCATCGAATCCGTCAAAACCGAGCGTCATGTCGATTTTGTCGCGCCCGGAAAGACCGGCAATCTGCATCCAACCATTGCCTACATTCGGGTCGTTGCTTTTCCAGCTCATTTTCGATCCGATGCCCGATTCGGGGCCCTCATACGAATACTGGGCATCCGGATCGAGGTCATACCAAGGAGAGAACGAATTGAATGAACGCATGCGAATGAGTTCGTCGAAGATCTGCGCTCGCGGTGCGTTGATGGTAGTTGAGTGCTCAACTTCGAGTGTGGTGGACACGAATTGCCCAGCGACAAATACGGCCGTTACCAGCGCGATGACTAAGGCTAGCATCCATTTCAACAGTTTCATGATGATTCCCCAAACTGAAAGCACTGAGTATAAACCACTGCGACGGTGCTCACGTCGCGCGCGTTGCGTTTTGCATGGCGTCAACCCACAGACTATGACGGTGACGCAGTGCCAGATGATCGCCCGGCTCGAAGGTCGTCAGATCCGCCGGCCCCGGCCATTGAGTGTCACCGCTTAATAAAAACCCGACGCCCTTGGCCGTCGCTTCTCGCAGCGTCGAGCGTGCCGTTGAGCTGCCACTAATATCGGCCAAGCTCTGACACAAATAATCCACCGTGGCGAGGCCACCGGTCAGAATCAGCTGCTGCAACGCGCCGGTATGCGCTGCCGCCGCCTCGAGATTGGCGTTCAACAAAAACACAATGCTGTCGAGAATGGCGATCACGCCGCTTTGCGCGTCGGGGGCGCTCAGTACGTCACCGGACTGCGTGTCGATGAACTGCGAGTTAAACTCACTTAACCAGTACGGTGAGCCGAGTCCGGACACGCCATTTAGAAATACCGGCACTCGCGCGTGGAGGTCTGTGTTGTGTGTTAGCGAGTCCAGTGCGGTACCCACTAATGTTTTTGGGTCAGAGCCATGGCGTTCACTCCACCAAGACAGCGCACGCCCCGCACCGTTGACCGTGCCCTCTAGCACGTACTCGAGTTGCTGGTTGCCCTCAAAGACCACACTATTGAGTAGGCCAGCCACATCAGCCGTTTGGGCACCGATCGGCACCTGCATAAAGGCGCCAGTGCCTAAATTTATATAGGCGGCGCCATCCGTGTGGGCACCAAACGCGTAGATTGCGGCCGACTGGTCGCCGGTTAAGAGTGCCAGCGGTACGCGGTGATCGCCAAGCGATAGGTCACCATAAGGATAGCGAGTTGGTACGCTCGAAGGCAGTAAGGTCATGTCGATGTCGAAGAGCGCGCAGAGGCGTTTAGACCAGCCGCGGGTGTGCCGATTCCACAATAAGGTGCGACTGGCGTTAGCCGGATCGCACACGTCGTCTCCGCCGGTTAACGCGCGCGCGAGAAAACTGGCTAGCGGCCCTATCGTGAGGTTCTGTTCACGATAAGCCGTTTTTACGCTTGGCTCGTTATCCAGGCACCAGTGCAATTTGCTCGCGCCATAGTGAGGCGACATGGCGAGCCCCGTGAGTGACTCGATTAGAGGCCGATGATCCGATAGGCGCGCGATCGTGTTGGCTGCGCGGCGGTCTTGCCACGACAGCACCGGCGTGAGTGGCTTGGCGTCTGATCGCTGCCAGCACACAATTGATGAACGCTGTGTTGCCAGCCCGGCTTGTTGGATGCGCCGCGTATCGCTGCCAAGCGTGATCGCAATGGCGTTGCAACACGCTTGCAGCGAGTCGACCAACTCCTTTGGTTTGTGTTCGATGCGCACGTCGCTGAGCGCGTTGGTATGAATGGGTACCTGGGCTTTGGCAACGGTGTTACCGATGGCATCAAGTACCAGTGCTCGACTGGAATGACCGCCTTGATCCAAGGCTAAATACAGTGGCTCGCTCATGGCGCTCCTAGTAGGGGGCCGGCCAACAGTTTGCCGACGTTCATCGACTCGATCATTGCCGCGCCTCGGGCTCGCCAGTGTGCCGCGGTTGCGTCGTCCGTGATCTCATAGAGCACCCAATGCCAAGGTCCCTCCGGTAACGTAAGATCCGCGGGGATCTTGGTGTAATTACAGTAGACAAATTCCGGCTTCAGTGTGTCGAGCTGCGCTAGACTGTCGGCATTCCAGTCGCGTATCACCCAACCGGTACTAAACGCCGTGTGGGCGTTAGTGTAGGTCACCACATCGTTTCGAAAGGACAAAATAGTGAAGGGCGCGACGAGGGTTTGAATTGCGTCGAATACACGGCTCATCACCGTCTCGAGGCCAAAGTGTTCAACGCTCTGGCGCTTGATTTCGATAAACGTGTGCACGTTCTGCCATTGATTGAGATGCACGCACAATTGTTCGAGTGTCGTGGGTCGCACGTTGAACCGCCCACCCAGACGTTCGGGCTCGCCGACGTTGATCGTTGCGAGCTCCTGCATGGTGAGATCGAATACCGATTTATCGATGCCTGCCGTGCGCATCAGATCGGCATCGTGCATAAGAAAGGGCACGCCGTCTTTCGATAGCTGGATGTCACACTCGAGAAACGCAGCGCCGGCATCGACGGCCGCCGCCATTGCGGTCAACGTGTTTTCAGGAAACCACTGTGCGAAACCGCGATGGGCCACCAGTGCAGGTTGGTGGCGAAATTGCCAAGGTAACGGCGGGTGCGGCTCGTTGCTCATTGTGACACTCCTGAAAAGGGGGTGTCAGGAGTGTACCCCGAACGCGCCGCGTGCGAAGAGGGGGCGACGGGGCGGACGGGCGCTTAGCGTTCGGCGCGTGAGAGCTCGACCAGTCCGTGTCGAATCGCGTATCGGGTTAAGCCGGCCAACGTGTGGATGTTGAGCTTATCGATGATGTTCTTGCGATGACTGTCCACGGTCTTGCCGCTGATGCCGAGCTTCTCGGCTATTTCCCAGGTTTTGTAGCACTCGCCAATGAGCGTCACGATTTGGATTTCGCGCTTGGTGAGGACATTCGCTGGTGGCCGATCGGTTTTCTTGTCTTCTTGATGAATCTCAACCGAATTGAGTGATTTATCGATGTAGCGACCGCCAACCGCTACCTGGCGAACCGCGCTGGCCGCTTGTTCGCCCGAGCTTTCCTTCAACAGAAAGCCACGCGCGCCAGAGCGAAACGCCTGCTGCGCTTGCCACGGATCGGAGTAGGGTGACACCGCCATGATCCTGACGCCGGGCATCTCTTTTGATATTTGCCGAGTTGCGCGTAGGCATTCGTGTCCCGATTCGGGCACTTCCATAACGAGCACGTCGGGTTGATGCTCGCGAACGAGATTAATGGCTTCGGTGGTAGATGATCCGCGACCCGTGACCTCGAGATCGCTCTGTTCATTGAGGATGGAGGAGAGTCCATGTCGGAACAGTTTTTGACGGTCGATAATAACAACAGAATACATAGCGAGTCCTTTGCAACACCTGTTTTACATCGTCATCGCCTAAGTGGATTCGAATTCCTTATGCTTTGAATCGGGCAATGACGGATTAGGAACTACGCTTAGAATATACCTCAACTAATCCCTGTGTTACACAATTTGGGATATTTTTACCGCAAAAAGTTCGCGGATTAAGTTAAACGAATTACCTGTCTAATCAAGTAAGTAGGTATTTTCCCTGACGCATCGCGCGGGTTCTTCGGCATGCAGCCCGCGGTACAATGCTAATTCCAGCCGGTGTTGCCGAGCGGGCGGCCGCCGATCAGATGCAAATGAAGGTGATAGACCTCTTGGCCGCCGTGTTGGTTGCAGTTGAAGATCGTACGGAAGCCGTCCTCAGCAATGCCTTCCTTTTTCGCTAGGTCACGTGCGACCGTAAACATGTGGCCGATTAGCGGCGCATCGTCATCCTGGATGTCATTTACCGTTGGGATAGGTTTGCGTGGCACGATCAGAATGTGCGTGGGTGCCACCGGGTTAATGTCGCGAAACGCGACAACCTGATCGTCCTTATGAACAAAGTCACCGGGAATGTCGCCCGCGATAATTTTCTCGAACAAGGTCATGCGAATCTCCAATTGTGATGCGCCTAACCTAGCAGTTTGTGATCGACTTGAACACGCCCTCGGCCAATACTCGCCGCGCGGGCAAACGCTCGTAAGGCCCAGCCAAGGTCGATCAAAATTCCACGATGTCGCACACCCAAGGTTCGTCCGCGCCGTCTTTCGCCCACTGCTGCCAGGCGGGTAACGCTTCGATGGCATCGCAAAAACGCATCACCGCCGGGTGGCGAGTGAGTGCGTACGTACGCACGCGATTCACAACCGGTGCCAACATCGCATCGGCAATTCCGAATGTGCCAAACAGATAGTCGTCCTGATGCGACGCATAGCAATCGTCGATGAGCGATTCGATGCGCTTAATGTCGCGGTGGCAGTCGTCGCTGAGCGCCAGTGCGCCGACCGGACGCGCAAAATTCACGGGGCATTCCGTGCGTAGCGCCAAAAACCCACTGTGCATCTCATTGGCGACGCTGCGCGCCACGGCGCGTTGGGTGCGGTCGTTAGGCCATAGCGCGTGCTGAGGAAACAGCTCCGCAAGATATTCGCACATGGCCAGTGAGTCCCAGATCGTGAGCGTTTCATGCTGCAATACCGGAACCTTCTTGCTGGGCGAGAACGCACGGAAGTGTGCGTGGTTGGTTGAATGATCAAACGTCTCCAGGCGCTCCGTAAATGGAATACCCAGTGTTTTCATCACAAGCCACGGTCGCAGCGACCACGAAGAGTACTTTTTATTGCCGATAATGAGCGTCAATGACGACATGGTGAGGTTCCTTTTACCGTTTGACGATGGCGTCGCTGAGACCAACACTGCAGCGTTCCAATCAGGGATGGCTGAACAAAGGGCAGGTGTCGAATCGGTGTGCGGCCGGTGATCATCCGTTGATGCAGATTGCGACGAATCGCGGGGTTGATGCAGCAGAGTCCGACGAAGATCACGAGCATTCCCGCTAGTTGGTTGAGCTGCAGTCGCTCATCAAGAAACAGGGCGCTGAGCGCAATTGCGCTGATCGGAATGAGAAAAGCGACGAGTGAGGTAGTGGTCGCGCCGCTGGCGGCCAGGATGCGAAAATACAAAATGTAGGCAAGCCCAGTGCAGGCGATGGCAAGCGCTGCCAGCGCGAGCCAGGACGACACGCTGGGTATGGGCAGGGCGATCGGTTGATCGATCAGTAGTGCCACGGGCGTCATCATCACCGAGGTGCCAGCGAGTTGCCCGAACGCCACCTGCAGTGGCGTCATGCCCATCGCGTGGAATCGACGGCCGTAGACGGCGGCCAAGCCGTACGACGCGGCCGCCACAATGCAGGCGATCATCGCGATGAACTCGAGCGTCGTGCTCTTCCCGTGCGTTGCGTCTGGTCCACTCACCAGTAGCGCCACGCCGATAAACCCGAGCATCACACCGCCAAGGCGATATCGGTCAAGCGGTTCATCGCGCGTGAAAAAGTGCGCCGCCACGACAGTAAAAACCGGTACTAACGCATTAAAGATGGCGGCCAAGCCCGCGCCGATATGCAATTGGCCGAAGAACAGCAACGAGAATGGCACCAGGTTGTTGAGCAAGCCCATGGCGAAGCACGCCAGCCAGAGCGACGGGGATCTGGGGAACGCATGACCCGTCAGGCGCATAATGAGCGCGAGCGTGATGCACGCCAAGATCACCCTGAGCCACACAAGCGTCAGGGGCGGAAAATCCGCCAATGCAATCTTGGCGAAGAAAAACGAACCGCCCCACAGCAGCGACAACAGCACAAGCTGAATCCATACGGCGCGTCCGGTGTCATGGGTATCGTTCATAACAAACTCCTGCATCATCATCGACCAACAAGCGGGCTCTGGCGACCCGAATCTTGACCTCTGATTGGGTCGAGTCTCGGGGTGATGGACCGCAGTATGCGATTTAATTGGTCTATAGTATTGGTCCACTTTGATGATATATTGGTGATCCACTTAAGGAGGAAACAGTGGAAGAATCGCTCGTTTTTGAGCCGTTGGTCGATGGTGATCTTGGAGCGGGCCTTTGTCGTCAGCTACGGCAGATGCTGCGCGACGGGGTCATCAATCCGGGCAACAAGTTGCCGTCGACGCGCCGCTTGGCTAAGCAGCTGGCGATTTCCAGGGGCACGGTGGTGTCGGCATTGGAGACGCTGATTGCAGAAGGCTATCTGGAAACGCGGGCGGGATCGGGTACCTATGTGTCGTCGGGGTGTGCGCGACACCCTGTGATTCGTTTGGACACCGAGCCGCGACGGTTTAACTTGAACGTGCCACCGGCGGATGTCGACCCACCGTTTGAGGGTCGGATTAACTTTCAGGCGTGTCAGCCCTCCGTCGAGTTGTTTCCGCGCATGGCCTGGCGGCGAGCGATGGCCGATGCGGCGGGGCGGGCGCCGACCTTCGATTACGGGGATCCGCAAGGCGAGTTTCCCCTTCGAAAAGCCATTGCCGCCTATTTGTGTCGTGCTCGGGGCATGGATGTCGAGGCCGAGAACATTCTGATCTCCAACGGCGCTTTGCACGCGATGAATGTATTCGCCGGCGTGTACCTACGCACAGGCGATCGAGTTGCCTTTGAGGACCCCGGCTTTCCGCTTGCTCGCCAGACCTTTGCCGCGCAGGGCGCTGAGCTCTATGCGGTGCCCGTTGACGCCGATGGGCTTCAAGTCGACCGCCTGCCAACGCGTCAGGCCCGATGTGTTTACGTCACCCCCTCGCATCAGTTTCCGACGGGTGAGCGACTGACGCTGGCGCGACGGCAAGCGCTGATTCGCTGGGCGCATAAACACGATGCGATTATCGTCGAGGACGACTATGACGGGGAATTTCGCTATGACGTGGCGCCGTTACCACCGATGGCGGCGATGGTGGACGATGGTTCCATTCTCTATTGCGGTACATTCTCCAAATCACTGTTTCCCGCCTTGCGTATTGGTTATGCCGTTGGTGCTCGACCACTTATTCAAGCGATGACGGCGTATCGTCATGCCACCGACTATCAAACCAATACCCACACGCAGCTCGCGCTGGCGACGTTTATCGAAGACGGCGAATTCGAGCGCCACATTCAGAGAATGCGTAGACGATATGCCCATAAACGCCAAATGCTATGCGATGCGCTAAACGCCACTGCATTACCCGGGCAATTGACCGGGACGGATTCGGGGCTAAACGGCGTGGTGAGATTGCACCAGCCTATTGCGGCAACTGTGTCCGCCATGGCCCGGGAGGTGGGGTTAGGCGTCACGCCAGTATCGCGGTATGCGATGCGCTATCGGGACGACCATGCGTTGGTGTTGGGCTATGCTTCGATGTCGGACGCGGCCATTCGCGAGGGCGTGTCGTTGCTCTCAAACGTCGTTCAGCGTGCGAGCCAATGAGCGGTTTTGCATAAGAAAATGGATTATTGTTAATACAATTGACAATCATTCTCATTATCGTTTATCGTCACTCTATGTACGTGTGTTTATGCAATGCGGTAACGGAATCTGAGGTGCGGGAAGCCTGCGACCAAGGCGCCGAAACCCTGTCCGATCTCCAGGATTCATTAGGCGTCGCCATGGGCTGCGGTCAGTGCGCGCCCACCTGCTGTGCCATGCTCGAAGGCAAAGACGCGATGGCCGCGATTCCCGCGTCCGCCAGTACAGCGGTTTCTGGCAGCGTCATTCGACGCGCCTGACGCGAACGCAAATACTTCGCGTTAAGATTATAATTATTATATAAATCAATCACTTATTGATGTCATCAATAAGGGTGTCTATACTTGCCTCCCTGATCAAATCTCGCAATCGAGGAGGTAGTCGTGAAAGGCGACAAGCAAGTCATCCAGCATCTCAACGTGATTCTCAGAAACGAGCTCACCGCGATCAACCAATACTTTTTGCATGCCAAAATGCTCCAGGACTGGGGGCTGACAAAACTGGCGGCTGTTGAGCACCATGAATCGATTGACGAGATGAAGCATGCCGATACGCTCATCGAGCGCATCCTGTTCCTCGAAGGCATTCCCAATCTGCAAGACCTTGGACGTCTTATGATTGGTGAGAACACCGAAGAAATTCTCAACTGCGATCTGGCGCTTGAATTAAACGGAGTCGACGATCTCACCGCAGCGATCGATCATTGCCAAGCGGTAAAGGATTTTACGAGTAAGGAAATACTGAAGCGCATTCTCGAGTCGGAAGAAGAGCACATCGACTTTTTGGAAACGCAGCTAGGACTGATTGAAAAGGTGGGTATTCACAACTATCAGC
Organism: Pseudomonadota bacterium; assembly: GCA_039028935.1. Classification (NCBI taxonomy): domain Bacteria; kingdom Pseudomonadati; phylum Pseudomonadota; species Pseudomonadota bacterium. The sequence goes on from JBCCHD010000022.1 coordinate 17,513, forward strand.
AGTCTCAAATTGGCAGCTCGGAAAGTAGTTAGGCCCGTGCCTAACCCCGATCACCGCATCGGCCCAGCGCACTTGGTCCGGAAGACAGCAACCACGCACGACTGACCGAGAAATAGCACAGAAGGCTGATGTCATCGCCGTTGAGGTCGAACAACGCTGGACCGGCTGTCGGTGCCGTTGGCAATACGGGGGTTGAGTTTGAGCCAACATCGTCGGGCGTCAATATTATGGGCATCGCGGCATGATCGTACGCTGCCGACTAAAGTGCGATCAGGCGGGTTGATAGGTATCGCGTTTTCCACGTGTTTTCCCCGAGCCATCAGGGCGCTAGGGTCACACCGGTAACGAGTGAACTCGCGTGTTGAATGCGCCGCCTTGGGGGTTCGGCGTGGGTGAGCCGGTCAGTGGCTCACTATCGCGTCTCGACGCAAACCGCGCCGAGTGAAATCGTCCCGAGCCCGGACGGACGGCGCGGGCGTGATGACGAGAATGGTGAAATAGGAACGCTAACCGATCGTGCCGTTCACAATTGGATTGAACGCCGTCAAACTGTCTTGCAGCATGCTATTGCCCAGTCCATTGGTGGGGAACAGCGTAGAGAAACTGCCCTGATCTCCGTGTAGCGCCATGTAGTTGAGAATAACCGTTTCAACCAGAAGGTTGACGTTGTTGGCAGCCGGCGTCGCCGCCGTTTCGACCGAGGCATCCGGGCGCATGTAGCCAATTTGTTGATGTTGTTCAGGCGTGCGGTTGTCGCCTGAAAATAATTGCGGCCGACCGTTGGGGCTGTAGACCATAAAAAACGACGCGGCGGTGGAGGAATTGTCGCCGGTCCACTCTCCCTTGCCTCGACCGTCCACCGAATCGTCAATGCGACCGTTGCTGGCCACCGAGCCGTCACTAAACACGTACAGCATGAGAGGTGTGTTTAGACGTGCTGCGTATTCAAGACAAGCGCCCATGCAGCGTCCCGCGAGAAGATCGCGGATTTCGCCCGTGGCGCGTTCGCCTGTGTGGTAGTCGTAGCCGCCCATCTCAATAGTGCCCGCTCCGGCGAATCCATTGAGCACCAGCTTCATAACCGACGCGGTTTTTCGGAAACGACTCTCGTTATCCATTTCAGCCTGGGTAAAGATGCCGTTCGGTCCGACGATCTCTGGGTCTAAGTTAGGGTCCAGGGTGCTCGGGTCGCCAAATCGATCGCTCAGGTCAGCGGCTTTGACGTAGCCACAGCGAACGAGGTCCTTTAACACTTCGTCGGACGAGACCTGAGTATTGACCCGATCGAGTTTCATGTCGGAGATTCGTTGAATCGACTCCATGACCGCCACCGCATCGCTTTGGTCGAGCAAGCCCACTAGCTTGCCGGTGTCGACCAAGCCGGTGACGTCACTGGGACGATCGACTTTTGTGGGCCGCACGGTGGCGTCCAGCATCATGTCGGGTGCCATCGAATTGCCGCCTGAGTCTGAGCTTCGCGTGCCAATCAGCGTGAGCAGTTCGCCGTCGGCGCCCGCTTTATTGATGCCGTACATGGGATTGTGCGGATTATTGCCGGTGTCGTTTTCTGAGCGTGCGGGCAACACTGCGCCATTCATGTTGGCCAAGTTCGGCAGACTGATCTTCTCCAGCATGCCGCGCAAAAACGCGCTGTCCGTGTGAAACGCCAGGCCAAGATCTGTGTTAACAAAGTCGTTAACACCCGTATCGGGATTGGGTGCGCCGGGCACCATATCGCCGGGAAGACCCAATTTGCTGTAGCCCTGGGTACTGAGAAAATCGAGTTGGCCGTCTGCGCCGCCAACCAATACGTTCGAGCCGGCGATGTTGGCGCCGCCTGCCAAATCAATTGAAATGAATGGGATCTTACCGGCGCCCTGTACCGCGATGCCGCAGTCTTGGCGTAATGTTTCAAGATCACCCGACAGCGCGGCCCGCGCGCTGCGCGGATTGGCAAACAACGAATAGAGCGTGGTACCGGCTAAAATACCGGCGCCGCTCGTAAAGCCCTGAGCCAAAAACTCTCGCCGCGTTCGTGGTCGGCTGTGATCAGCGTGGCGAAGCGGTTCATGGCGTTTAAAATGTGTGCGTTTTTTCATTTCAATTGGACTCTTACAATTTTATTGAATAACCACCGCTGCGTTACCGAGCATGGCAGCGCAGGCGGCCTTGGCCACGGTTTCGGTTCGGTCGGCGCTACAGCTACTGCCGCAGGTCGTAAGTCGGTCAATGAGCGCATTGAGCTCACCGCGAGCGGCGGCTAAGTCTGGTTGGGATGTCACGGCGACGCCAAACACGTTGTCGAGCAGTGGGTCGAGCATCACATTTCGCGCTGTGGCGTTCGCAAACGCGCTCGCCGGGGGGGCGCTGAAATCAAAGCCTGGGAAAAACGCACTGCGCGCGGCAGTGGAGTTGACCAGTTCATTACAGTATTCGATCGACAGCTGTGCAATAGCCACTTGGTGGGATGCCAAAAATCCTTCGATGGACTCCACAGTCGGCAATTGCTGGCGGATGGTCGTGTACGTGGTCGCAACGTTGACATTACTTTGCGCGATACCCGTTATCACTGACATCGACGCATTGATTTCATCGAACGTACGCAGGCCGATAGCTGGGTCGCGTTCGACATCGGGCGGTGTGCCCGGCTGCAGCGGCGTCGGCTCGGTAAAGACATTGGCGTTGTCGCCCAATAGCTCAAACGTTAAGAAGAAGCTATCGCTCTCCGTGCCCTTTTCAAGTGGCACCAACGTGCCGAGGCGAGACAGTGACTGCGTGCTGGCGACAAAGTCGTTTTCATTGAGCATCACATCAAGATTGGCATACGCCTGGCTGATGTCTACCTCGGCACCGTTCAGACCGATACGCATGCCCTGTAGTGGGATATCGCTGGGGCTCGCCGTGGGGTCGAGCGAAATAAACCGCGGCTCCTCAAACAAGTAGCTGTAGTCATCGAACTGACTGACTTGGAAAAGCACGTAGCTTTGTGGCACATCGATTAGATGCGCAACACTGAAGAGCAAGAAGAATTTCTCGCCGACACCGGCATCAAAATTCTGCTGAATCTGAGTGTCGGTGAGCGCTCGGTTGTGTACCGAAAGGAACCGCACAGATCCTTGCCACAGACGATCGTTAGAGACTTCGTTGCCCACGACGAATGCGAAGCTGTCGTCCCAGTCGGCCAGCGAGCCGCCGCCGATGTCGACATCGTCAGTGAACACGCCATTTACATAGATTCGTCCACCATTAACCGGGTCATAGGTGGTAACCACATGTTGCAGGGTCGCCTGTAGGTCTTCATCGGCGTCGGCAGTAGACAAAGCGGGCATGCCGTTTCCATCGGTCTGAGAACTGCGCACCGCGAGGTCATAGTTATAGAGCGTTTGGCCTAATGTGAAGTTGCGGGCATCCACGCCGGCCGAGTAGCTGATGATGCGTGCCTCTTCTTGGCTCACGTTGCCAGGTACCACCCATGCTTCGAGTGAAAATTCACCGGTCGCTTTGATGAGATCATGCAGTTTCTTGCTCGAGGCGGTTGAGGCTTGGGCTTTACCGTCGTTTATCTGGAGACCAAACGCACTCAGCCACGCAACATTGCCGGATAAATTCAGGTTCATCGCGGGTTCCACGCCGCTCGTATCAAACGCAGTGAGACCGGTGCGGGTTTTGAATTCGTACGTTGCAATGGCGTTATTTTCATAGCGATTGCCGCCACTCGCAATCGTGCCATCGGCAAGCGTGAGTGCTTTGGACGTCACGAGCATCGGATCCACTTCCGTTGGCACGATTTGATTCGCAAACGCGTTAACGGCCGCAAGCATGTCGCCAGAATCAGAAGGACAGTCGCTCCAACAGTTGTGGAACTCGCTACCTAGGCGCACGACAAATCGTGACGCATCGGGATCATCCAATTCTATTTTCGTGCGTGCGGCCGCATAGGCTACGTCAATACTGGCTTCAGCAAAATATGGCTGCTGCGGAAATTGCGACTCGGAGCTGTGGCACTGCGCGCAGTAAGTGGTTACCAACGGGTAAATAGTCGATGCATAGAGCGCAGGGTCGTCTGGGAAACTCTTCGAGTCACCTGGGTCGCGAAGCGTCGGTGCGTCGAGGTCAATCTCACGACCACCGCCCGCGATGGCGTCACCGGCCCACGCGGTGATCCAGGTGGTCATGATGTCAGCACACGCGGCGTCACTGCTCAACCAGCAGTTATGACCGCCGCCCACTTTTGTCACGATCTGCGATTGGTCGGGGATTTGAAGCGTGACCAATGTGGTGGCTTCGGCATAAGCAAGGTTGACGTCGTCCTGGCGCACAAACATCGGGGCTTGGCCACCTTCCTCGGTATGGCAAGCACCACACCGGCTCGTGGATTTTAGGTTGTCCCAGACGTTTATGCGAAAGGACTGCACATCATCTGTGGCCGGCGGAGGGCCGGTGTACTCGGAAACCTGAGGTGAGTCAATTACAGGCGTAGGAACGGTTTCAGCACCACCGCCGCATGCTGCGACAAACGTAATCAAACCAATGGTAAAAATAAGTCTTTTCATCATCTACTCCTAGTCGCCCATGCAATACACAGCGGATTCAGCAAATACTTGCTTCAAGCTGTAGTTGGAGTTCTTGAATGAATTGACCATCAAGTCGATTTGATTCCGATCCTGCGTGTCGGCCGGCGCGCGGAAGCAGACATTTCGAAAAACTTTGGTTACCTGACACTGGGCAAAGGCATCGCTATTGGCCATTTCCTCGCCCAGCGACTTCGCGCCATTACCACTGCCTGGCAGGGACGCGTCCCAGCCTAGTATGGCGTTTTGTCCTTCGCGCCAATAATTTGACCAACTATCGTCGGGCGTGATGAAGCCGCGCTCAAAATTCGTTGAGTTAATGCCGTACTTCGGATCGACCACACCTTCTCGATACACCACGCGGTCGACCGTTTCGTCAAAATCGTAGTAGGCAAACGCCTGTGCGAGGGGGTCCATGCCGCTGTGGCAGCCCAGACAGCGGTTGAGGAAGATGCGACTGTCTCCTCCCGGACTGCGCGAGACATCTTGCCGAATGCGATCCGGTGGTCGCGTGCTGTCTTTCACTTGTTCCAGATCGTTGCACATGTGATTCATGAGCGTGAAGCGGAACATGGCACGGTTGGTGCCATCGATAAAAAACGCCTGCGCTGCGGCGCGCGTTGTCATGACGCCCGCCGTGGCGTTGGCAGGCAAATCGGTGATCTGACTTTGAGTTCGTCGTTGCAGAACGCTACTCAAGTCGATGTTCTGATTTTCAAGCGCCTCGTAATGCGCATTGTCTGTCATCGAATAGGCCGGTACGCCAGCAGACGTGCCGACATACAAAATGTCGGCAGACAGGACGGTATTAAAGGGTTCATCGTCACGCACCATGCCGATCACGGTGGCGGTGTAATCGTTCAACGGCACAAAGACGGATTGATCGCGGTTGGTCCATGGCGCGGCAAAGTTCTTGAGTGTGACGTTGTAGAAGTTGGGGTTATCGATCGCGGTAAATGCCGCATTAAGGGCGTTTCCGGCCGCGATATCCGCTGCCATATCATTGAGTACCGTAGCCGTGGGTGGAACGCCAGCCAGTCTGTCGTGCAGCGTTTTTGCTTGTTCGCGTTCGCCAGCCGTCGTGGCGACGTTCATTCCAATCGCGATAAGCAATGCACCTGCGCGCACCGAGAAACGTATTTTTTTAAGATTTGCTACAGACATCTTTGCCCTCTGTCGCGTTTCGAAAAGTTTCGGTGTGATCAGTCACCGTCGAAAGTTGAGTCGAGTATAGGACACACTTTTTTCGTTCTGCACATGTCGCGATTCAGCGACAATTGTTGCGTTTCGCAAAACAAGTAAGCTCACTTTGAGCGCGATACGTCGGGCGTTATCGAGTTTCGAAAACGCAGTTAGACGCAAGTTGCAGAATCCACAATATCTAACTGGGAGCTGCAAAAATATGTGATCAAGTTCACAGACTATAAAAGCGGCTGCTTCATGATGTGGAATTCCTGTGCAGCGTTTAACGCTTTTATTACAGTACTTTTAGGAACTTTGTGTAATTTTTCCAAGCGTTATGCAATATCCGCTGCAGGAATTTTGGGCGATGCAAAAATATTCTTTAAACAAATTTAATTCGGTTCGTTCTGTTGCACTTGTAACGCTTGTAGTGGTGTTGCTTGTTGGCTGTGGCGGCGGAGAAACAGGTGGCAATATCGGTTTTGCGGATGGGCAGCAACCAGATCCGGTTGTCATAGATGTCCCCATCGCGTACATCAAGCGACCGGTGCCAACCGACGAAGACATGATGCTTACGTTCGATGACGTGCGTGAGCCGGTGACGTTTAATGGGGGTGCCGATTTGTTTGTGCGCGAGCGAGCGTCGCCTACCGCACTGGAATCAAACGTCACGTTCGAAGTGACGGGTGGGGAGGGCGACGTTCAAGACGTCAGCATCAATGCGGCAGGCACGCGCATTGTCTTTGCGCTGCGCTTGCCCTTGCTTGAAGACGTTGATGACGACGAACAACCTACCTGGAATATCTGGGAGTACAGCCTCGAAACACAGGAGCTGCGTCGAATTATTACGTCCGATATCAATGCCGAGGCGGGGCACGACATCGCGCCGGCCTATTTACCGGACGATCGCATCGTATTTTCATCTACACGCCAACGACAGTCCAAGGCGATTTTGCTGGATGAAGGTAAGCCCCAATTCTCCGCGCTGGATGAGGACGAGAATGTTGAGGCCTTCGCGCTACACGTCATGAATGATGATGGCACCGAGCTTCGTCAAATCACATTTAATCAAAGCCACGATTTGGATCCGATGGTGCGAAGCGACGGACGGATTGTCTTTAGTCGCTGGGCGGCCAAGTCGGGCAACAACTCGATCGGCTTGTATTCCACGCGTCCTGACGGCACCGATGAGCAGTTACTGTATGGTGCGAACAGCAGCAATACGGGCAGTGATGGTACGCCAGTGCACTTCTTGAAGTCAGAAGAAATGCCCGATGGGCGGATCGGTGTGATGATGCAGCCGTTCGAAGCACCGCGACTTGGCGGACAGTTGACGCTCATCGATACCGATATGTATGTCGAGAACACGCAGGCAATGGCCGCCAGCGCCGGCGCACCGGGTCCGGCGCAGGAAGCCGCGACGGTCAATGACGTTCGCACCGACGAGGCGTTGTCGCCGGGTGGCCGCTACAGCGATTTCTTTCCTTTGTGGGATGGCTCAGACCGAGTGTTTGTCAGTTGGAGTCAGTGCCGGCTGGTGGTTGAGGAACAGATCGTGGCCTGCACAGAGGAATTGTTGGCCGAGCCTGGCGCAACCGAAGCAGATCCACTCTACGGTTTGTGGGTATACGACCGAACGGACGACACCCAACTACCGGTTGTGCCGCCGGAAGAGGGAGTGATGGTGACCGAAATGGTGGCCGCGCAGCCACGCCCCCTACCGGCCATCCTGTTTGATCAGGTGGCGGGCGTGGATCTCGACGTTCAACTGGTTGAGGAAAACGTCGGCATACTCAATATAAAGAGCGTATACGATGTAGAAGGTGCCGATAGCACGAATCCAGGCATTACAGCCCTTGCCGATCCGGCGCAATTTACAGCGGATGAACGCCCCATTCGGTTTGTGCGGGTGGTCAAGGCGGTGTCGCTGCCGGATGACGATTTAGTGGATCTCAATGGCTCCGCGTTTGGACGCGCCCGAGGACTTGGCATGCGTGAAATTGTCGCCTATGCACCGGTTGAGCCCGACGGATCGGTGCAGCTTAAGGTGCCGGCCAACACAGCCCTTGAGGTCAACCTGTTGGATGGCAATGGCCAGCGTGTGCGGCCGCGGCACGGCGCGTGGATTTCTGTTCGACCGGGCGAGGTCAAAACCTGTAATGGCTGCCATGACGGTACAAGCGGCCGGTCCCACGGTCGCAGTGGTGCGTACAATCTTGTCAACATCGGGGCGCAAACCACCAGCCTGCCGTTTCCAAATACAAACCCGGCGCTGTTTGCCGAATTCGGTGAGACTATGGCAGAAACCCGTGCTCGCATTAGCTGTGCGACAGGCTGCGAATCAATAACACCGTCGGTTGACATCAAATTCGAAGACGTTTGGACCGATGAGGTCGCGGCGGGCAGGGCGGCAGACGCTGCGTTCGAGTGGACGTATTCGGACCTGACGACACCGCAACCTGTGTCGAATGGCTGTGTGTCCGAGTGGAGCGCACTGTGCCGCACAGTGATTCACTACGAAGAGCACATCCACCCATTGTGGAGCGCCCCGCGTGTTGAATTGGATGTCGACATGGTGACTGTGCTCAGTGATAACACCTGCACCACCTGCCACACCCCTAACGACGCCATGGGAGCGATTCAGGTGCCGGCGGGACAGCTCGATCTCACCGACGGACCTTCTCCCGATAATGCCGACCAGTTCAAGGCATATCGCGAATTATTGTTTAACGATAACGAGCAGGAAGTCGAGATGGACGCTCTGCAGGACCGATTGGTGGAGATCGGTATAGACCCGGACACGATGGAACCCATTTTGGTAACGGTCACCGTAGCACCCTCTGTAATCGCCGGCGGCGCTCGCGTCTCGTCTAACTTTTTCTCACGTTTCGCCGAGGGCGGTAGCCATGCTGGCTATCTGAACACGGCGGAGCTCAAATTGATGTCTGAGTGGATCGATATTGGTGCCCAGTATTACAACAATCCGTTCGAGGTTCCCCCAAATTAGGCTATGAAACGCTTTGTATCGCTATTCTTCGCTGTGTTAATGCTGGCCACGCCCGTGCAGGCAAAGTCGGACGTGAAGCTCGTGGTCGAGGAACCCTTCATTGAAATGCGCACGGGCCCCGGACGTGGCTACCCTGTCTATCATGTGGTCGAGGCGGGCGAGAACATCACCGTTACCCGTCGACGCACAGAGTGGTTCGAGGTGATTGCTCCACGCGGTCAGAAAGGTTGGGTGCATCGTGACGAGCTTGAGCTCACGCTCGATCCGGAAGGGTTTGCCGTGCGAGTCGAGGATAGCTCATTTGGCACGTACTCGAATCGCCGCTTCGAGTTCGGCGTGCTGGATGGCGAATTTGGTGGTGCGGATGTCATTTCCGTCTATGGAGCCTATGCACTTACCCCAAATCTGTCGACCGAGCTATCGGTATCCCAGGGCATCGGAACCTTCGCGGACAATGTGTTCGCGACGGCGAACGTGACACACCAATTTTTCCCTGACAAACGCATTACACCGTTCTTTACGCTCGGTGGTGGCGTTTTGCGCACGTCGCCCAACGCCACGTTGGTCGAGGTCGAAGACCGCAATGATGAAATTGCCTTTGCAGGAATGGGCCTGAGACTGTACGCCACGCGGCGTATGGTGCTGCGGGCGGAATATAAAACGTATGTGATTTTTACAAGTCGCGATGACAACCAGGAGATCGACGAATGGAAAGCCGGCTTTTCGTTCTTTTTCTAAGCAAGCTGCCGCTACTCGCCCTCGGCGGGTGTCTACTGTTGCTTGGTGGCTGCAGTGTTTTCCAGCAGTCGGCCGATGAGGCGGCTGAGGAATTGCCGCCCGTCATTGATCCGGAAGTGGAGCGACGCGACATCAAGGTGCCCAAAATCGACTCGGAGAACTTTGAGGTGGGCCTTTATGGCGGCCTCATGAGTATTGAGGATTTTGGTTCAGATAGCGTGGTGGGAGCGCGCGTCGCGTTTCACGCGACCGAAGACTTCTTTTTGGAGGCGGTCTACGCGCAAACACAGGCTGGAAGGACCAGCTTTGAAGAATTAAGTGGCGCGGTTGAGCTGCTCACACCCGAGGAGCGCGACTACACCTACTACAACCTATCGTTGGGTTACAACGTGTTGCCTGGAGAGGCCTTCTTGGGGCAAAGCTGGGCGTTCAATACTGCGCTATATGCGATTGCGGGCGTTGGAAGCACCGAATTTGCCGGTGACGATCGGTTCACAATCAATGCGGGTTTTGGCTATCGAGTCATTCTCAATGACTTTCTGGCGCTGCACCTCGATGTGCGGGATCACCTCTTCGATATCGACTTGCTCGGCGAAGAAAAGACTACCCACAACATTGAATATCACTTTGGTTTTACGATCTTTTTTTGAGGAATATATCGATGAAAAGGACTGCAATTATCGTTGCTGTGATGAGCCTGTTGATGGGCGTGAGCGCCTGGTCGGCGAAATCATCGCTCATGCAAAAGTCAGCACCCGACTTTACGCTCAAGAGTCTTGAGGGTCCAAATGTGAAGCTCAGCGAGCTTCGGGGTGATGTCGTGCTGATCAACTTTTGGGCGTCTTGGTGCGGACCGTGTCGCCAAGAAATGCCACTGCTTGAGGAACTCAGCACGCAATACGCACCGATGGGCTTCACCATGCTGGGTGTCAACGTGGAAGAGGACAGCTCGGCCGCCAAAGCCATGCTCGACGAGCTTGGCGTGAGTTTCCCCATTTTGTTTGATAACGAAAATTCGGTGAGCGAAAGCTACGACGTGATCGCTATGCCGACCACGGTGGTCGTCGATCGTGACGGTAAGGTGCAGTATGTGCACCACGGCTATAAACCGGGTGACGAAGGGAAATATCAAGACGCCATCCGACGAGCGATCCGCCAATGAGAACGGCCGCTCTGTTATTGGCAATGGCGGTGCTCGGTAGTTCGGGTTGTGCCTCGGTGGAGGTGGAGCCCTGGGTTAAGCCCTATGAACGGGCGAACTTAGCCGATCCCATTATGTCTTTTGATCGCGATCCACTCGCGGCCTCTTATCTGCAACACGTATTCGAATCGCGTGAAGGCGCCCGCGGTGCCGCTGGTGGTGCCCACGGTGGCTGTGGTTGTAACTAATTTAACAAGCGTGAACGCATGAACGACTTACAATTTAAGCGGTGGCTTATTCTTTTTATGTGGGGCGTGATGGCATCGCCCTTCGCGGCGACCCTGCCTGAGGATCGCACCGATATTCTCTATCACGGTTATGAGGGTGGTGGTGCCGATATCGATGGCCCGGCGATCGTGGTCCGCAAGTCATTTGGCGATAAAGTGTCACTGAGTGGCAAGTACTATGTGGACAGCGTCAGCAGCGCATCGGTCGATGTAGTGACCACGGCGAGTCCGTATACCGAAGAACGCACCGAAACCAGTTTCGGTGCAAGTTACCTGTATGACGCCACGCAATTTAGCCTCAACGTAACAAACAGTGATGAAAACGATTTTCAGGCGAGTTCGTACTTCTTTTCGATCAGTCAAGAAATGTTCGGCGCGCTCACGACGGTGTCGCTAGGCTATGGCCGCGGAGACGACACAGTGGGTCGCAACGGCGATGCCGATTTCACCGACGAGGTCGATCGCCAGCACTATCAACTTGGCCTTACCCAAGTATTGACGAAAAATTGGATTGCGAGCCTCGACTATGAGGCCATCACAGACGAGGGGTATCTCAATAACCCGTATCGATCGGTCCGGTTCTTAGATGGTTCCGCGCGCGGATACGCGTATGAAAGTGAGATCTATCCGCGCACACGTACAAGCAACTCGGTGTCCCTGAAGTCGCGGTACTTCCTCAAGTATGGCGCAGCGCTGACGTTCGATTATCGTTTTTTCTCCGACACTTGGGATATACAAGGTCACACAGCTGGTATTGGCTACGTGCATAAATTTGGCGATGACTGGACATTCGAAGTTGGCTATCGCTTCCATACGCAAACCCAAGCCGAGTTTTACAGTGATTTGTTTGAGCGACCCCAGGCACAGAATTTTCTTGCGCGCGACAAAGAGTTGAGTTCTTTTTCCGATCACATGGGCCGAGTGGGCGTTACCTATGCGTTTCCGAGCAAGATTCTCCCGTTTGTTGATCGGGGTACAGCCAATTTGTATTTCAACCGCTTCCGATTTGATTACGACAATTTTCGCGATCTCACCGTCGACGCTCCAGTCGGCGAAGAGCCATTGTATGGCTTTGACGCGAACGTGATTCAGTTTTATTTGTCGTTCTGGTACTGACCCGGAGACCATCAATGACCCGAATAATTATTGCTGCCGCGTTGATGCTGTCTGTGTCGTGGCCTCTGTCTGTATCCGCCGAGTGGTATGGACGCACGGAGGGCATCATGGGCACCGAAATCAGCGTTCAGCTTTGGCATGAGAACGAAGCGTATGCGATGGCGAGTATCGACCGGGTGATCGGCGAAATGCATCGCATCGATCATTTGATGAGCACCTATAAAGACCATAGCGAAATCTCACAGATAAATGCCAACGCGCATGAGCAAGCGGTGGCGGTGAGCGACGAACTGTTCGAACTCATTAAGCAGGCGCTGGATTTAGGTCACGTAACGCGTGGCGCATTCGATATCACTTATGCAAGCGTTGGAAAGCATTACGATTTTCGCACCGGAGAAAAGCCCTCTGACGCACAAAAACAAACGGCGGTTGAGGTCGTTAATCTCGATAATGTGGTGTTGAACACATCCCAAAAAACGGTGCGGTTTCTGCGTGAAGGTGTGCGGATTGATTTGGGCGGAATAGCCAAGGGGCATGCCGTAGAAAGCGCGGTGACGTTGCTGCGCGAACGCGGTATTGAAAATGCCATTGTGACAGCGGGCGGAGACAGTCGCGTGTTAGGGGACCATCGCGGGCGCCCTTGGGCAGTTGGAATTCGCGATCCCAGGCAGCGCAACGGCATCGCGGCGCGTATGCCGGTGCAAGAGGAAGCGATTTCGACGTCTGGCGATTATGAGCGCTATTTTGAAGCGGATGGCGTTCGCTATCACCATATCATTGAGCCAACCTCTGGCGATTCTGCGCGGACCGTGCGCAGCGTCACCATCATAGGCCCGAATGCCATTATGACCGACGCACTGTCGACAGGTGTATTCGTACTCGGCAAGCAGCGAGGACTGGCGCTAATCGACTCACTTGAAGAATTTGAAGCCATTGTTATTGACCAGCAAGGGGAGATGCATTTCTCCCGTGGTCTTGAGCCTGACGCGTAGTTGTTGGGATGGGAAATCTTATGAAAACGAAGAAACTGTCTGTATGCCTCACCGCAATAGGTTGTCTGGCGATGGTGGCCCACGCTGAAGAACGCACGTCGTTTACCAATCTCGACGGCGAAGTACAAAACCTCAAAAAAGAGCTGATGAGTCTGAATCGAGATTTATTTATCCTCGAAGAGGAGTTGTTGTTTCCAGCGAACACGCAGGTGTCGGTTTTTGTTTCGATGGATGTTGGCGAGTACTTTGCGCTGGATTCGGTTGAGCTAAAACTCAATGGAAAGAAGGTGTCTAGCTACCTGTATACGGAGCGCGAAGCAGAGGCGTTGCTTCGAGGCGGCGTGCAGCGGCTGTTTGTGGGCAACCTCAAAGCAGGCGACCATGAGCTAGTGGCGGTGTTTACCGGTATGGGTCCCAATAATCGCGAGTATCGTCGCGGCGCTACGCTCGAGTTTGAAAAAACGCTTAGCCCGAAATTTGTCGAACTTAAGATCGAAGATCAAACGCGCAACATGCAGCCCGAATTCGCCGTGCGAGAGTGGGATTAAGTCCTTTTATGAGGCACTCATCGCTCCATTTACCGCTGCGTGATCGGTCCCGTCATCGCCTGTACTCGAAGGGTGCAGAATGGCTCAAGTGGATCAAACTTTGCAGTTTGTTGGTGTTGGGGTTTGTACTGCTGATTGCAGCATCTCCAAATGTAACGGCCGCTGAGCCCGTTAAAGACTTAAGCTACGGTGATGCGCTGTTCGAATTTTATCGGGGTGACTACTTTGGTTCGGCGACAAAGCTCTTGGTGGCCAAGCAGCAGCAAACACTCGAGCACCATCGCGATGACGCGGAGCTGTTGCTCGGTGGACTCTATCTGTCCTACGGTCAACAAGATCAGGCCGCGACCGTGTTTGAAGCGCTGCTCGATAAGGCTGAACCGAATGTTCGAGATCGGGCTTGGCTCTACTTGGCGGAAATTGCTTGGCAGCGGGGCAACAACGTGCGCGCCAAAATGGCCCTCGACGGAATGGGAGATAAACTCGACGATGAGTTTGTCGCGCGCAAACAATTGCTTGAATCGCGTATTGCCATTGATGAAGAGCGTTTCGACGATGCCATTACGCTATTGGAAGAATGGCAGGGCGGCGATCAACTCGCGGCCTATGCGCAATTCAATCTCGGCGTGGCGATGGTGCGCCATGGCAATGTCGATGAGGGCAGTCGACAGTTAGCACGAATCGGGAAGGGCAAGATTCGTCCACCCGGCTCATCGATTTTCCGTCTTCCCGAGCGCTGGCGTTTCTGGTCCGCGGGAAGTCGCAAATCGGTCGAAAAACATAGTGAACACCAGGCGCTGCAAGACAAAGCGAATCTAGCCTTGGGTTTCGCGCAGCTTCAAAAAGAAAATGCGGCGCAGGCTGGCGAGTATTTGCGGCGCGTGAGTAGCGCGAGTGCACTCAATTCAAAGGCGCGCCTCGGCGCCGGATGGGCGGCGGTCGAGCTCGGAAATTACACCACGGCACTCGGACATTGGAACCGTCTCAAAGGCGAAGATCGCCTTGATCCGGCCGTTCAAGAGGCGTTGCTGGCCATACCGTTCGCGCATCGCCGATTAGGCAAAGATCAGCAGGCGATCAGTGAATATCATCAAGCGATTTCGCAGTTTGAGAGCGAAATCGAGCATCTTAATTCGTTTCAGCAAAGCTTGGACCACGGTGATTTTCTCAACGCACTGCTGGCGGACGACACCGCCGGCAAAGTGGGTTGGTTTTGGCGCTTGAAAACCGTGCCGGATTCTCCGCAATCCCGCTATCTTTATCATTTGGTTGCCGATCATGCGTTTCAAGAAGGTCTCAAGAATTATCGCGACGTGCTGTATCTCAAGGAAAACTTGCTGGAATGGAAAAACAACCTGGGCGCCTTCCACACAATTGTCAATGCACAACGCGATCGATATACCGAGCAAATGAACCGCCAGCCTGGCGAAGGCCTGGACGGACAGCTACAGACGCTCACTGCGCGTGTGGCGTCGGCGCGTACAGAATTGAATCGCATTCAGCGAGCTAACGACGTAGTGGCGCTCGCGACGGAAGAAGAAATGACTACTTGGGCGCGACTAAAAGCGGTTGAGCAGAAACTGGCCGGTCTCGATTCGCGCGCCGATGAGGCGCGCCGCAAACACGCGTTCTTAAAAGGTGTTATGCAGTGGAATTTGTCGCAGGCCTACCCGGCGCGTGCTTGGGAAAAAACCAAGCAGATACGCGCACTCGAGGAACAATTGTCATTGGGACAGGAACGGCTCGCCCGTTTGGATTTGGCGAAGACGCTATCGCCAGAGCGCTTTGATGGATTCGATCGGCGAATCGAGCTGGCTGTGCCTCGGATCGACCATCTACTCACGCAGGCCGATAGAGCGTTAGGCGCGCATCAAGCGTATCTTGCGGGACTCGCCGGCGAACAATTTGATGCGCACCGTCAACGCTTAACCGCTTACCTAACCGAAGCGCAATTCGCGCTCGCCAGCGCATACGATCAGTCTGCGCTCGCACAGGAGGGACCATGACGCCCTTCCGTTCTTTGCTCGTTCTTTCGTTGCTGATCATGCTGATGCCGCTCAGTGCGGCGCAGTCCGATGAGGATGCCTCGGCGAGCCCGGCGCGAATGACGGTGGATGCCAAAGCCCGCGCGCGGGCGAGCTATGAGGCGTTTTTGGCGCTTGCCGCGCTCGATGACCCACGCCGGCCGGGCGCTTTGCGCCGACTCGCGGACATGGAGCTCGAACAGGCGGAGAGCCTATTGATTGACGGCGCGCATGACGAGCAGGCCAAAGGTCTTTATGAGCAGGCCATTCGTTTATATCGTGATTTGTTGTCTCAGTATCCAGGCCACGATGGTAACGATGCCGTCTATTATCAGCTGGCGCGCGCGCAAGAGGCAGTGGGTGATATGGATGCGGCGCGCGACACGCTGTCGCAACTCGTAAAAGAACAGCCTGAGTCAACGTATGCCGAAGAGAGTGAGTTTCGGCGCGGCGAGACATTGTTCTCACAGGGGAATTATGAGCGCGCGGCAGAGGCCTATGCGGCGGTCATCCGACGCAGTGGCGAGGGCAGTCAGGGCGCGTTTCTTGAGCAGTCTTGGTACAAACACGGTTGGTCGCTGTTCAAGCTTGCGGACTACCCTGAAGCGCAAAGTGCTTTTTTGAATTTGTTGCGTCACCAGCTGCTCGCGCAGGGGGACTATCAACGCGACGCTATTAATGGCCTGTCGCCCGGCGGGCGCGAGATGTTGCTCGATGCATTACGGGCAATGAGTCTCTCATTCGCGTATGGCGAAGGCGTAGCCGATCTCAATGCGTTGCTCGACCGCGATACGGCACCTGGTTTCGAACATCTACTGTTTACGGATCTCGGCGAGCTGTATCGCAAGGAAGAGCGCTATCAAGACGCGGCCGCCGCCTATCGGGCGTTTGTCGCGCGACTCCCCAATGCGCGTCACGCTCCGCATATGCAGCTTGCCGTAATCGATACCTACCGTGATGCGGGTTTTTTCGAGCAAGAGATGAGTGCGAAAGAAGCGTTTGCACAAGAGTATGCGCTGAATCGCGGCGGTGATGATTATTGGTCCCAGCATGCGATTGATGACTCCGACGATATTGTGGCCGCACTAAAACTCCACTTGACCGAACTCACTCAGTTTTATCATGCCGGTGCGCAAACACTTAAATCAGCCCCATACACTACCGAACGCGACGCGGCCTATGATAAGGCGGTGCACTGGTATCGCGCATGGCTGAGTTCCTTCCCCGCAATCGACGAAACACCGGAAACGCACTTTTTGCTGGCTGAACTGCTGTTCGATC
The DNA here is from genome assembly GCA_039028935.1 of Pseudomonadota bacterium. Classification (NCBI taxonomy): domain Bacteria; kingdom Pseudomonadati; phylum Pseudomonadota; species Pseudomonadota bacterium. The sequence goes on from JBCCHD010000022.1 coordinate 34,400, forward strand.
AAGGTGAATTTGAGGCAGCGGTTATCGAGTATGAAGCCACTGCCTATGGGTACGAGGCGCACACGCGATCGGCTGAGGCTGGCTACGCGGCGTTGTTGGCTTACGCGAAACAGGAAGGCCAGATCGACGATCCACAAACGCGCTGGAACGTAGAGCGCGCGTCAATCGATAGCTCGCTCAAGTTTGCGGATTCGTTTAGCGAGCATGCCGAGGCCACACGCGTGCAAACCGACGCCACCGAGCGACTGTATGCCCGTGGCGATCTCAATGATGCGTTAGCCGCAGCCAACGACTTGCTGGCCTGGCAGCCTCCGGCTGCCCTTGAAGAGCAGCGTATTGCCCTTCTTGTCGCGGGCAATACACACTTTGATCAAGATAATTTCAGTGGCGCCGAAGCCGCATTCAGTCGCACGCTGGCACTCAATGTCGAGGGTGGTGCGGATGCCGCTTCCCGTCAGGATGTGGTTGAGCTGCTGGCGGCCTCGGTGTATCGGCAAGCCGAAGCGGAACAACAAAACGGTGAACTCGCTGACGCGGCTGAGCACTTTTTGCGGGTCGCTCGGGTAGCGCCTACCAGCTCGCTGATCGCCACCGCCGAATACGAGGCGGCGTCAGTGTTGATGGACGTCAAAGATTTCACGCGGGCGGCAAGTGTACTGCAGGCCTTCCGAACCAACTATCCGGATCACGAACTGCAGCGTGATGTCACACGAAACTTGTCGGTGAGCTATCTTGAATCGGGTAATAAAGAAGGGGCGGCCAGTGAACTTATGCGGCTGGCGCGGGATCCGCTCAATGACAGCGACACGCGATTGTCGGCCAACTACCAAGCCATCGATATTTATCGTGAAAGCAACGATCCCAGTCAATTACTCGAGAGTTATGTTTACTTGATCGAGGCTCAGCCGCTGTCGGTCGATGAAAGCATCGATGCTCGTGAGGAGATTGCCGGCGTTTATCAAAAAATGGGCAATGAGTCGCAATATTTAGATTGGGTTAGGTCGATCATAGAGGTTGATAAGGCGGCCGGCTCGAACGCCACGCCACGCAGCCGTACTGCCGCAGCACGCGCGACACTTATGTTCGCGAAACAGGCTTGGCAGCCGTTTGCCGACGTGCGACTTGAAGAGCCACTGCAGGACAATCTGAGGCTCAAAAAGTCGCGCATGGAAACCCTGCTTAGTCAGTTAGGCGTCGCCAGTGGCTACAACATTGCGGATGTGACGACGGCAGCCACTTATCAGATGGCCGCGGCTTATGCCGAGATGGCGGATGCGCTGATGACCTCGGAACGACCGGGCGGACTCAACGCCGATGAATTGGAACAGTACGAATTCTTGCTCGAAGAGCAGGCTTTTCCATTTGAAGAGCAGGCTATCGAGATACATGAGACCAATATTAACCGCATTGAAGACGGTTTATATGACGCCTGGATGCGACAGAGCTTCAAAGCGTTGGCGGAACTGATGCCGGGTCGATACCAGAAAACAGAGAAGGGAGTCACCGTTGCTGAACTCAATCCCTAAGCACCGCCGATTGGTCGGCGTGATGGTCGCATCACTGTGGCTGGGCGCCTGTGCAGGCACCGGTCCGGTTGCGAAGAAAACGGCGCCGTTGTCAGAGAGTGTCGATCCAACGTCGACCCTCTATTCCGATCAAAAACCGGCTGCGCCGGATGCTGCTGATGTCATCGCCCTACTCGAGAAACAGGTGGCGAGTGCGCCGGGTCAAGCAGAAGGCTATCTGCGGCTGGGTGTCGCCTATCGCCACATTGAACAGTTTGATCTGGCGGCACAGATGTTTGAGCAAGCGGCCGCGCTCAGCGAAACACCGTTTGTGGCGCGCAATGAGCTCGGCATTTTGCATCGCGTAAAGGGCGAGTTCAAAGAGGCCGAAGCTGTTTACCAACGCATTTTGGCCGATGCACCTGATTTTCACGATGCACACTTTAACTTGGGCATTCTTTATGACTTGTATTTGCGCCAGCCGCGCGCGGCACAAAAGCACTACCAAGCGTACATTCAGGCGGCGCCTGAAGCCGACGAACGGGTAGAGAAATGGTTGGTTGACCTAGAGCGCCGACATCAGATTGACGCCAGTGCGTCGGCGGGAGTGGTTGGTGATTAATCCCCTGCTGCGGGCGCTGTGTGTGCGTCTAATGCGATGGACGACGTTAGCGGCGACTGGCTGTCTACTGCTGACGCCGGCGATGGCGCAGGACGCAGCAGAGTCCGAGACAGCAGAAGAGATTCGTCCGCTGTCGGCCAATAACACCTCAGAAGCACGCTCCAGCATTCAACTGAAGACGACGTCTGTGACGGGCAGTCGCGAGTTACCCAAAGTGCTTGTGATTGTGCCTTGGAAAACGTCCGAGGCGATTGGGCCCGGCGAGCGCCCGCTGTCGAGCCTGGTAGAGGACGCACTGACTCCGGTCGATCCTGACGTGTTTCGTCGGCAGCTTGACTATTACACCGATTTGAAAGAAGCCGCGGCCGAAAGCCGCGGTGATGCTCAATAACCACGACCATACTGACGAGGAGAGTAACGTGGACGCTTACAACACAATTGTCCGGTTTTTTCAGGACGGGGGTTTGTTTATGTACCCCATCATGCTGGTGCTTGGCATCGGTCTAGCCATCGCAATTGAGCGCTGGTTTTACTTGTCGGCCAGCAAGACCCGAAACCGCATGATCTGGAAAAAACTGTCGCCGCTTTTGAAAAAAGGTGGCTATAAAGAAGCCGCGAACATCACGAGTCAGTCGAAGTCGGCGATTGCGACGATTCTCTCGTACGGTTTCGCTCGCATTGAAACGGCGCGTCGTCGCGACGACATCGAAAAAGCCATGGAAGAGAGTCTCATGGAAGTGATGCCACGCCTAGAAAAGCGCACGCACTACCTGGCCACATTTGCCAACATTGCAACGTTGCTGGGTTTGCTCGGTACCATTATCGGTCTAATCCGCGCGTTTACCGCGGTGGCCGCCGCCAACCCCGCAGAAAAAGCCGACTTGTTGTCCGCGAGTATTTCGGTGGCGATGAACACGACCGCGTTTGGCTTGATGGCAGCCATTCCACTACTTCTCATGCACTCTGTCCTCACCACCAAAACCACTGAGCTTGTCGACAGTCTGGAGATGGTGTCCGTGAAGTTTCTCAATAGCGTATCGGAACCTCGTGGTAAGCAGGTAGCCTGATGAACTCACGTCGCTGGCGTCGTCGCCATAATACGGAAACCGCCGAACTCAACATTACGGCCTTTATGAATCTTATGGTGATTCTAGTGCCTTTTTTGTTGATTACCGCCGTGTTTTCGCGGCTTACCATTCTGGAGCTGACCTTACCTGGTCCAGGTGACGGCGCGACCGATGCAGACACACCTTCCCTGCAGCTGGAAGTCATTTTGCGTGCAACAGGGGTTGAAGTGGCCGACACGAAAACCGGACTGCTCAAGGTGCTGCCAAAACGTGACAATCAGTCTATGTACGATCTCAATGCACTCAGCGATTACCTCAAGCAAGTGAAAGCCAATTATCCGGACATTACCGCCGCGACGATTCTGCTGGAGCCGGATATCGACTACAACACGCTGGTTCAGGTGATGGACACCGTGCGTGTGTACTCAGCCCCTGGGCTTGTGATGACGCCTGCTGAACTCTTTCCGGATATATCGATCGGTGATGCAACGGTTGCGCCGTTAAGTGCACCGGTCGCCAGTCTTGAGGGAGGTCAATAATATGTCCATGTCCCGTCGCGCTGTGCGCATGGAGCGTAAGCACAAGAAATCGAAGATGCCGAGCCTGAACCTCGTCTCGCTCATGGACATCTTTACGATTCTCGTGTTTTTCTTGCTCGTGAATTCCTCTGATGTGGAAACGCTTCAAGCCAATAAAGGCGTGCAGTTGCCGGAATCGGTTGCGGAGCAGAAGCCCCGTGAAAACGTGGTTGTGATGATCACCGCCACCGATATTTTGGTTCAGGGCGAGCCCACCATATCGCTGTCGGCCGTCACTTCTCGTGACGACACGCTGATTCCGGAGCTTAAGAACAAACTTCAGATTCAGGTCGACAAACTCATCGCTGAGGCGGGTGAGGATGAGCGAGCCAATCGAGAAGTCACAATCATGGGTGACAAAAGCGTGCCGTACAGCGTGCTCAAAAAAGTCATGGCAACGTGTACCGATGCGGATTATGGGCGGTTGTCGCTTGCCGTGATGCAGCGAGGCGCTCCCGACGGGGGCGAGTCCTGATGGAGTCTGTATTGATTGCGCTGACCGTGGTGCTCTTCACCGCTCATTTTCGCGACACACCGCGACGCCAGAAACTACCCGTGCGCGTGCATAGGAGAGGCCAGCCGTGAGCGTAACTGCCAACATATTCTCAATGCGCGATCCAAACTATCGACGCTATGACCTGCCGTGGACGCGCGAAGCGGAAGAACACACGCGACTGCGAAAAATCACGACGGGTGTCATGGGCACACTACTGGTGCTGTCCGTTGTTATTCCGTTCTTACCGGTGAGTGATATCGAGCGAAACGCCGCTACCGATATTCCCCCGCGCTTAGCCAAGCTCGTGATCGAAAAGAAAGAGCCTCCTCCACCACCACCGCCAAAAGAACCTGAGGTGATAAAAGAGGAAGTGGCTAAACCCAAACCCGAACCCAAACCCGAGCCGCCACCCGAGGTGAAGCCTCCCCCCCGTGTTGCAAAGGTGATCACGCCGCCTAAGCCTGAGCCGAAGCCAGTCGAGCCTGAGCCAACCCGCCAAGAGGTGGTGGAAAAAGCACGCGAGAAGGCGAAAACCGTGGGGTTGATGGCCGTCGCAGACGATCTGGCCGACCTACGTCAGAACAGTGCGGTGCAAAATACCAGCGGTCGCAATCTGTCCGCATCGGTGTCGGATGGGGATGTGACACAACGTTCGCTCATCACGAGCAAGAGCAGCACGCGAAGTGCGGGCGTGAAAACGGCTAACCTCAGTCGCAGCACCGGTGGTGGCGGGCTGGCTGGCCGAACCACGACCGCCGTGGCCGCCCCGGTCTACGCCACAGCAACAGGCCCGACCGGATCGGCGTCAGGTGGTCAGTCCGATTATGCTGGGCAGCGAAGTCAAGAAGAAATTGAGACTATTTTTGATAAGAACAAAGCGGCCATTTACGCGCTGTACCGTCGCGCTCTTCGCAAAGACCCGACGCTGCAAGGCAAGCTCGTTTTAGAGCTAACGATCGCGCCTTCTGGGAAAGTGGTCAGCGTCTCGGTGGTGTCATCGGAACTGGGTTCGGATGACTTTGAAAAGAACCTTCTCCGCCGGGTCAAGATGTTCGATTTTGGTGCCCAGGATGTGGATGAGGTGACGACCACTAAACCGATTGATTTTTTCCCAGCGTAATTTGACGCCCGCGTTGTTGTTGGTCCCGCCGCTGTGTTCGCCACTCGCGCCGCGGATTCACAGGGACCACTGACGCGGCGAAGGCGCATATTTGCGTCGAAACCATGGCAATCACCACACATTTCGTTCACCCGGCGCTGTCGTCGCCCATTGGGTCTGAAATGAGCTGCCTAAATCGCATCCCGCCTCGATGGCGTCAGAGTGCGTTCACCCGCTAAAGCCGTTCCGTCGGTCGGCCACGACAATCAGCCAGGTGTTGTGCCCACCTCCCAATTTTAGGCACTCCGCCATGCCCAAGCACCTGCGTCGCTGTGGTTAATCCGTTCCGCCCGTCCGCCGACGTTACGCGTGATAGACTATCGATCTGATTGTTTGATTATCGCTGCAAACGTGACACCACCTGGGGAAGCCTGATGCTGATGCGTTCCGTACTGTTCGTGCCTGGCGGCAATGACAAGATGTTGGCGCGCTGTGAGCAGCTCACCGCCGATGTCATCATGCTCGATTTGGAAGACTCGGTAGTGCCGGCTCAGAAAGCCGCGGCGCGCGATAAAGTGGCCGGACTCATCGACAGCGCTGATGAACGCTTGCGCCCCAGACTTTGGGTGCGAATCAACGCCTGGCAGAGTGGGCTGCTGGAAGAAGACCTCGAGGTTATTGCGCCATTGATGCCGACTGGCTATTTGTTGCCCAAAGCCCGCTCTGCCAAAGATGTATCGGATCTGGATCGCCTACTGGATAACCTCGAGTTGGCCGATGGCTACCATCGCTCGCGCATTTTGGCGATGGTGACCGAGGTGCCGGAAGCGCTCCAAACTCTAGACTCCTATCGCACGGTGCTGCCGCGATTTGAAGGCATGTCGTGGGGTGCTGAAGATTTGTCAGCGGCGCTGGGTGCCAGTGCCAATCGAGATGCCCAAGGTGAGTGGCTGCCGATCTATGAGCAGGCGCGCACGCAGTGCCGTATTGCAGCGGCGAGTGCCGGTGTGAAAGCACTGGATACGGTCTACACCGATTACAAAAACCTAGACGGACTCAAACAGTACGCCGCGAACGCCGCGCGCGATGGGTTTGACGGTATGCTCGCCATTCATCCAGCACAGGTTGAGCCGATAAATTTAGCCTTTACGCCGAGCGAGCAGCAGGTGGCCCACGCGCAGGCCGTGGTGGCGGCATTTGCCGACAATCCTGAGGCGGGTGCGATCGGACTCAATGGCGTGATGCTCGACTTGCCGCATCGTGTGCAGGCTGAACGCGTTCTGTTGCGGCATCGGACCATTACCGAGCAGACTGCGTAACGACGACCGTTCAGCTAGCTCGATGTTTCTTTCCGCTCTAGATGGGCGAGCAACGCCTCCACGGCCTCGCGGTGTTCGCCGTTAAACGTCGGATCGGAAATCACTTCGAGCTGTTCGTCAAAGTGTTCCGTAAATTTTGGCAATGAAAAGGTTGCGATCACCTCACCACCAAAACGAGGTGCAGCACTCGTGGCGAGATCCAGTACGCTCTTGCCGCCTCGACCTCCGGGCGATGTGGCCATGAGCAGCATGGGTTTTTGTTGATAGACATAGCGCTCGAGCCGCGATGCCCAGTCGAACAGACTCTTGTACGCCGCCGTATAGAGGCCGTTGTGCTCAGCAAACGAAATGACGATCGCGTCAGCACTGCCCAATTTGTCAAGAAATGCCTGAGCGGCCGCCGGCACGCCGTCGCGCTCCTCCAGATCGATACTGAAAATCGGCATATCGTAGTCGGAAATGCCAATGACCTCGACGGTGGCCGCGTCGTGGGTGTTTTCGATGAGCGACGCGGTATAGCTCACCAATCGGGCGTTGATCGAACGGCTGCTGTTACTGGCCGCAAACGCGATGATATTCAATGGTACACTCCGGACTGTGCCAGGATGGTAGAAAACTCAGGCGTGTGCCCGAAACGGATGCGGCCAAGACTACACGACCAACGCGTTCATCGTCTACGGTAATCAACAGTCTCTTCGATATGGCGGTCTCTAGCGTTTACCCGCGTGGCCGGACAGACTGTGCGTCCTATTGGGCGTCACCCATGCTCTCTACGGTTGGTAATCATGCGTAAAACACATCCCTCTATAACTCGACGTTTCGCGCCGCCGTCGCTGGTTTTGGCGATGGTGCTGATGGGCATGCCGACCGGCTGTGGCGGCGAAGCGAGCGATCAGAATGGTGCCGCACAAGGTCCGCCACCCGCCGACGTCAGCGTCGCGCCTGTGGTTCGTCGTGCGGTGAAAGACTGGGATCAGTTCAATGGGCGCATTGAGGCGGTTCATCTGGTAGATATTCGACCGCGCGTGGCGGGTTATTTGAATACCGTGCATTTTCAAGAAGGCGCATTGGTTGAGAAGGGTGACCCGTTGTTCACTATCGACACGCGCGAGTACCAAGCGGTGGTCAATCGCGTGCGGGCGAGTCTGGCGAGTGCCGAAACGCGTTTGACGCTCGCTCGACAGGAAGCTCAGCGCGCGCAAAACCTGATTGACGTGCAGGCGATCTCCGCCGAGGAGTTCGATCAACGACAAAGCGATGTGGCTCAGGCCAAAACACAGATTGCGGCGGTCAAGGCCGAGCTTGAACAGGCCGAGCTCAACCTCGAGTTTGCTTTGATCACAGCGCCGATTGCCGGACGTATTGGCGAGGCACACGTCAAGACGGGGAATCTTGTGCAACCGGGCGAACAATTGGCCACACTCGTGTCAGTTGATCCGGTGTATGTCGTATTTGAAGGCGATGAGAATATTTATTTGAAATACCAAGAACAAGCGCGTCGTGGCGATCGACCCAGTTCTCGTGAGTTTCGTAACCCGGTGCGCGTGGGGCTGGTCAATGAAGAAGGCTATCCGCATCATGGCGAGATGGACTTTGTCGATAATGTCCTTGATCCGAGTACCGGGACCATCCGAGGACGAGCGGTTCTACCCAATCCGAATGGGAAATTCACCCCGGGGCTCTTTGCCCGCGTACGACTGCTCGGCAGTAGTGAGTACGAAGCGTTGTTGATAACCGATTTGGCGGTACTGACCGATCAAGACCGCAAATACGTTTACGTGCTGAGCCAAACCAATACCGCCGAGCGACGCGACATTGTTCTCGGTCGGGAAGTCGACGGACTGCGTGTCGTGTTATCTGGCTTGTCAGAGAACGATCAGGTGGTGGTCAATGGTGTTAGAAAAATATTTTTTCCAGGTGCACCACTCGCGCCGACCACGGTCACGATGGATGATCCGTTGGCGTCGGGTGCGATGTCGCGGCCTTCTGAGACGACTGAGCGCTGATGGACTTATCACGAGTTTTTGTTGATCGTCCGATTTTCGCGGCCGTATTATCGATCCTGATCTTTGTCGCCGGATTGATCGCAATCCCCAATTTGCCGATCAGTGAATACCCCGAAGTGGTGCCGCCATCGATCCAAGTAACGGCCACCTTTCCGGGCGCGGACCCAAAGACCATTTCTGAAACGGTAGCCGCGCCGCTCGAAGAAGCGATGAACGGCGTCGAGAACATGATTTACATGAAGTCCGCGTCGAGCTCAGACGGCGTCATGTTGCTAACCGTGACGTTTGCTGGCGGGACCGATATCGATCTGGCGGCCATCAAAGTTCAGAACCGCGTGGCACAAGCGCTGCCGCGCTTGCCAGAGGCGGTTCGGGCGCTGGGTGTGACCACTGAAAAAGCCTCGCCGAATCTCACCATGGTGGTGCATTTAAAAGCTGTGGATGGGCGTTACGACAGCCTGTATCTGGCCAACTATGCGGATCTTCGTGTGCGCGATGAAATCGCTCGCATAGCCGGAGTTGGCCAAGCGATCATTTTCGGATCGGGCGATTACGCGATGCGCATCTGGATTGATCCGGAAAAGGCGGCCTCGCGTGATCTGACAGCCGGCGATATCGTGCGCGCGATTCGCGAACAGAATGTACAGGTTTCCGCCGGGGTAATCGGTGGGCCGCCGATGCGTCAAGCGTCGGATATACAGCTGTCAATCAACGCGCAGGGACGCTTGTCAACGCCCGAAGAGTTTGGCGAGATTGTCATTAAAACGGGCGACGACTCGGCATTGACACGATTGCGCGATGTCGCGCGTATTGAATTGGGAGCCAGTGCCTACGCATTGCGTTCGCTGCTCGACAACGAGCGCGCTGCAGCGATTGCCATTTTCCAAACGCCGGGCGCGAATTCGATTGCGCTGTCCGATACTGTGCGCGCCACGATGGCTGAGCTTTCAAAACAGTTTCCTCAAGGCCTGGAATGGCAAGTGGCGTATGACCCGACGGTGTTTGTCCGCGACTCGATCGCCTCGGTGGTGACGACACTACTCGAAGCTGTGTTGCTGGTGGTTATCGTGGTGGTGATTTTTCTACAAACCTGGCGCGCATCGATCATTCCTCTGCTTGCGGTGCCGGTGTCGATTGTCGGCACGTTTGCGGTACTTTGGGTGCTCGGTTTTTCGATTAATGTGCTGACGCTATTCGGTCTGGTATTGGCGATTGGCATTGTGGTGGACGACGCGATTGTTGTGGTCGAAAACGTCGAGCGACATATCGAGGATGGAGAGACACCGCTGGTCGCGGCCCATAAGGCCATGGCCGAAGTGTCGGGCCCGATCGTTGCGATTTCATTGGTGCTTGCCGCGGTGTTTGTGCCGCTGTCCTTTATCGACGGTGTGACCGGTCAGTTTTATCGGCAATTTGCGGTGACCATTGCGGTATCGGTGCTGATTTCGGCGATCAATTCTCTAACGCTATCGCCAGCGTTGTCGGCCATTTTGCTAAAACCGCACGGCGCTCCTAAGGACCGGTTAAGTCGGCTGATTGATCGCGTGTTTGGCTGGTTTTTCCGTTGGTTTAATCGCCTGTTCCAGCGGCGCAGCGATCGCTATTCAAATGGAATCGCGGGTGTCATTGGGCGCAGTCGCCGTTTCTATGTTATGTACCTTCTGCTCATCGGGCTCGCCTTTCTCAGCTTTCGTTCGGTGCCGGGCGGATTTATACCCGAACAGGACAAGCAATATTTATTCGGTGTGATGTTACTGCCTGAAGGGGCGTCGATCGATCGCACGGAAAAAGCGATTAATGAGATGTCACAACTGGCAATGGCTGTTCCGGGTGTCACCGATGTTGTGGCGTTCCCGGGGCTGAACGCCGTGCACTTTGTCAATACACCCAACATTGGCACTGTGTTTTTAGGCATCGAGCATGCGTCTAACCGAGAGGCGACGGCAGCCGAACTGGCGGGGGAGTTGTCCGGTCGCTTTTCGACGATTAAAGAGGGACTGGCGTTTGCACTCATGCCACCGCCGCTTATCGGCATAGGCAACTCATCGGGTATTGAAATGTATCTGCAGGACCGCGGTGGCCTCGGGTTCGGGGCGCTGTCCGATGCGGTCAATCAGTTCAGCGGTGAACTTCGGCAAACACCGGGAATCGACGGGTACTCGGTGTTGAGTTCGTATCAACCAAACGTGCCCACTCTCAATGCCCGCGTTGATCGCACTAAAGCCAAAGAGCAGGGCATTGTGCTGACCGACTTGTTCGACACGATGCAAGTCTATCTTGGGTCGGCCTACATAAACGACTTCAACATGTTTGGTCGCGTATACAGTGTGTATGCTCAGGCCGACTCAGACTATCGCAATGAAATCGAGGACATTGGCCGACTCAAAGTGCGCAATGGCACCGGCAATATGGTGCCGATTGCAAGTGTTGTTGACATCGAGCAAGCGTTTGGCCCGGATCCGGTTGTGCGCTATAACGGTTATCCAGCGGCGGATCTGTCGGCCGGCATTATTCCTGGACAGCTCACATCAACCGAGGCGGTGCGCGAAGCTGAGCGCATCGCCGGCACCACGCTACCACAGGGCGTGTCGCTCGAATGGACCAACCTTACGTATCAGCAGGTGACGCAAGGCAATGCGTCTCTCGTGGTGTTTCCGTTGGCGGTATTGCTGGTGTTTTTAGTGCTCGCCGCGCTCTACGAAAGCTGGTCATTACCGTTTGCGGTCATCCTCATCGTGCCGTTGTGTTTATTGTCGGCGATCGGTGGCATCTGGCTTCTCAATACAGCGCGAGGCGCGTGGTTTGGTCTGAGCATCAGCCAAGGATGGATTCCACCGCCACCGATGTCCATTCCACCGACGTTCTTAGATAACAATATCTTTACTCAAATCGGTCTGGTGGTGCTAATGGGATTGGCTTGCAAAAATGCGATTCTCATCGTTGAGTTTGCTCGCGACCTTGAAAAGCAGGGGCGCACGATTGTTGATGCCGCGGTCGAAGCCTGTCGGTTGCGTCTTCGGCCGATTCTCATGACGAGTTTTGCCTTCATCGCTGGGGTGCTTCCGCTGGTGTTCGCCAGCGGTGCAGGCGCCGAAGTGCGGCATGTTATGGGTGTCACCGTGTTCTTTGGAATGCTGGGCGTCACAGTCTTTGGCCTGTTCTTTACGCCGGTGTTCTATGTCGCAATTCGCAAACTCGCTAGCCGAGCGTCGTCGACGGTAAGGGAGGTGTGATGGATTGGCATCGACTCGTCGGTTTGCTCCTGCTGTGGTTGACCGGGTGCACAGTGGGTCCCGACTATGTGCAGCCAGAGGTCGCGGTGCCAGAGCAGTTTGGCGAAGGCGGCACGCCGACTGTTACCCACACCGCGGCACTTTGGCGGGACTTTGAGGACGACGCGCTGTCGGCGCTGATCGACCTTGGATTGGCGCGCAACTTCGATATCCAGTCGTCACTGGCTCGCCTCGACGAATCGCGCGCGTTGAGTGGCTTGAGTAAATTTAGTCTGTTCCCCACGGTCACCGCGTCGGCGTCTTCCGAGCGCAACCGCCAAAGTGGACGTGATCCGTTTACCTTTGAAGGCCTGGGTGTGTCCGAGGTACACCAATTTCAATTTGATAGCGTGTGGGAAATCGATTTGTTCGGTAGCCTCAAGCGCCAAAATCAGCAGATTGTCCGGCGGGTTCAAGCTGATCAAGCTCGCGCGCAAGACATGCGTCGCATCATCACCGCTGAGATTGCGCAAAGTTACTATTCGCTGCGAGGGGTTGAGGCGCGACGGTTAGTGCAGCAGCGGGCGGTCGACACGCAACAGGAACGTGTGGCAATAATTGAGCGCGCGTTGTCCGCGGGCCGAGGTACGGCGTTGGATCTGGCCAGAGTGCGTACTCAAGAAAGTGTGCTTCGAGCCACCCTCCCACCGCTTGAGGCGGAACGCGAACGCGCGCGGCAGCGCCTAGCTGTTTTGATCTCGGACAATGTGTTCAAAGTAGACGAACTTTTGGCGCTCAGTCAGGTAGCCAATGACATGGTGTTTCCAGAGGCGCTGGCAATCGGAACGCCAGAGGAATGGCTTAAGCGACGACCAGATGTACGCGTTGCCGAACGAGAGCTTGCTATCGCCTCGGCAACCATTGGTGTGCAGACCGCGGAGTTTTATCCGAAACTCAATTTAGTGGGCAATTTCGGCTATAGCGGCACGGCCTTATCCGACCTTGGCGAAAGCGACGCAACGAAGTGGCGCATTGGTCCATCTTTGCAGTGGCGGTTTCTCGACTTTGGTCGCGTACGTCAACGCGTGATGGCGGCCGAAGCGGCGGAACGCCGTGCCTTAGCGGATTTTCGCGTGACGTTACTGCGCGCGCTCGAAGATATGGAAAATGCACTCACTGCGTTTCGCACGACGAGCGAGTCGGTTATCGCGTTAGAACAGGCCTATCGGCACAGTCTAACGGCCACTCGTTTGGCTCGCCTTCGTTTTGATAACGGAGCATCCGGGTTGCTTGAGGTGCTCGATACCGAGCGTACCGAAGCGGATATCGCCAATCAGCTTGCACAAGCGAAAACGGTTCGGGCGACCGCGTTGGTGGCCGTCTATAAAGCGTTAGCGGCAAACTGACCGCAAGTCCTGTTGTTCTGCCTATGGGGCATATTGGCCACAGCCAAATCCGTAATGGTTCAGTCTTCATTCAGCTAGTTGATGTCAGCATAACGTTCAACTTCCTTACACTGCTTTGAGCAAGGAGATGGACGATGAACGCAGCCATTACTCTATCCATGAAAACCGTCCGAATAGCATTAGCGACGGTGTCGATCATGTTGGCAACCGCTCTGGTCTATGCCGACGAGACCATTTATGCGGGTACCTCGTTTGGTCGCATTGATCTGAATGAATCAATCGATTTTCCAATTGACGATGATGGCAGCGCATTCCGTTTCGACGTGGGGTACGGTTTTGCTAACAACATAGCAATCGAAGGGAGCTATATTAATCTTGGTGAATTCACCGGTAATAGCGGTCTTGACTCGATCGGTGTGAGCGGCGACGTCGAAGGGTTGGGGTTGTCGGCGGTTTTTACGCTGCCGCTTAGCGATCATTGGTCTGCTCAGGTTAGCGGCGGGCTGTTGGCATGGGAGTCTGAGCTAACAACGCCACTATTTCGCGAAAAACGGGACGGAACCGATCCGTATTACGGAATCGGTGTAGAAGGCCGCTTCAACGACAACCTGGCCATCACGGCGGATTATCAACGCTATGACTTTGATGGTGCCGAAGCCAACGCATTGTATTTTGGCGCACGCTTTCGTTTTTAATTCATTGGAGCGGCCACTGAGGAGCCCGCCACACACTTCACTGGTTTAATTCCCCGTATAAGTTGCGTAAGCTGTCGCGCGATGAATCTCTTCGCCCAGTTTACCCAGCACTATCACGCTCGCCGCGAACACGTGATGTTCGAAGAGGACGACGGTCGCCGGTGGACGTACGATGACGTGATGCGGATCAGTAACCGATTGCTGGTCGCATTGGATGATTGCGGGCTTAAACACGGCGACCGACTGCTCGTGCAAACGGGCAAGTCGGTTGAGGTGGTGGTGCTGTATCTCACGTGTTTGCGTGCCGGCATAGTGTTTGTGCCACTCAACACCGCTTATCAACGCGAAGAACTGACGTATTTCATCAACGATGCCGATCCAGCGCTGATCGTAGTTGACTCGCCCGATGTGTTGACCACCTCAAACCGACCGGTCCGCACGCTAATGGGCGATACGAACAGTCTGCTCGGCACCAAACGGCCACGTGGCGATGTCGATTGGGTGACGGCTGAAAATGAGGAGCCACTATCGGCGGCGTCTGTCGCTGACAAATCGATCGACGCCACCACGGCTGCGGTGATTATTTATACGTCAGGCACGACCGGCCGCTCGAAAGGGGCGGTGTTGTCTCACGGTAATCTCTTTCATAACGCCAGTGCGTTAGTCGAGTCATGGGGTTTTTCGACCCGTGATACGCTGTTGCACATCCTGCCCGTATTTCATGTGCACGGGCTCCTTATCGCGCTCAACACGGCGTTTCTAAGCGGTGCGAGCGTGCGGTTTTGTGGGCGATTCGAACCGGAGAGTGTGTGCCGATTGCTGCCAGCGTGCTCGGTCTTGATGGGGGTCCCCACGCACTACACGCGGCTTCTCGATGTGTCGGCATTTGGTCCCGCCTGTTTACCGTCCATTCGCGTTTTTATCAGCGGATCGGCTCCTCTGCAGCCGGAGACGTTTGCGCGTTTCGAGGCACGCACGGGCCATCGCATTCTTGAGCGCTACGGGATGTCCGAAACCAACATATTGTGCAGTAACCCATTAGCTGGTGAACGTATCGCGGGGACCGTCGGATATGCACTGCGCGATACCGAAATACGCATTGCTGACGACGAAGATGTTGCGCTGGATAGTGATCAAAGCGGCCACGTACAGGTGCGTGGTCAAGGAGTGTTCAAGGGGTACTGGCGGCGACCCGAACTCAATGCGCGCGAATTTACACCCGATGGTTTTTTCCGCACCGGAGACTTGGGTGCACTCGATGAGTCGGGTCGGCTGCGACTGGTTGGTCGCGCGAAAGATCTGATCATAAGCGGTGGGCTGAATGTCTACCCAGCGGAACTCGAGCAGTTTCTCGATGCGCAGCCAGGCGTCGTCGAGAGTGCCGTCATCGGTGTTGCTGACGCCGATTTTGGTGAACGGGTTGAGGCCTTTGTCGTGGTGGACACAACAGGGCCAGCGAGTGTCGGCAAACTGGCGGAGGCGTGTCGAGATGGGTTGGCTAATTTCAAGCGACCGAAGGCCTTCCATTTGATTGAAAGTCTGCCGCGGAATACCATGGGGAAAGTACAGAAAACGATGTTGCGAGCGCGGCGCCAGTAGCCTCGAACGCGTCGCGCGCTGCAGCAAACGCATCGCCGCTGTCGAACCTATTGTGCGTCGGCCGCTAGACAGGAAAATTCATGAAAAAAGTGTACAGCTCGGCACGTTCAGCGCTCGACGGTCTGCTGAACGATGGCCTCATCATCATGTCAGGCGGTTTTGGCCTGTGTGGGATACCCGAACATCTTATCGCCGCCTTGCGGGACTCTGGCGTCAAAGATCTCACCGTGATCAGTAATAATGCCGGCGTTGATGATTTTGGATTGGGGCTTTTGCTTAAGACGCGCCAGATAACCAAAATGGTGTCGTCCTATGTTGGCGAAAACAAGCTCTTCGAGCAGCAGTATCTGGCGGGTGATTTGGAACTTGAGTTCAACCCCCAAGGTACGCTTGCCGAGCGCTGTCGCGCGGGCGGCGCAGGCATTCCGGGCTTTTACACTAAAACTGGCGTCGGCACGCTGATCGCCGAGGGCAAGGAGCACAAGGAGTTCGACGGCGAGACGTACATTCTGGAAACGGGACTGCGCGCCGATTTATCGTTGGTCAAAGCGTATATGGGCGACACCGAGGGGAACCTCGTTTACCGCAAGACGGCACGCAACTTCAATCCCGTTATGGCGACCGCGGGCAAGACGACCGTGGCGGAAGTGGAGCATTTAGTCGAAGTGGGTGAGATCGATCCGGATCACGTGCATACGCCTGGCATATTCGTTGATCGCATTGTGCAAGGCGACGCCTTTGAAAAACGCATCGAACAACGCACCATACGCACCAAAGGGGAGGACTAGTCATGCCCTGGTCACGCCAACAAATCGCAGAACGCGCGAGTCGCGAGTTACAAGACGGCTTTTACGTCAATTTGGGTATCGGCATTCCGACCCTGGTTGCCAACTACATTCCAGAAGGGGTTGAGGTCACGCTCGAAAGTGAAAACGGTATGTTAGGAATGGGACCGTTCCCCTATGACGACGAGGTGGATGCCGATTTGATTAACGCCGGCAAACAAACGATCACCGAGCTTGCGCACACCAGCTATTTTTCCAGCAGCGACAGCTTTGGCATGATTCGCGGCGGCCATATTGATTTGTCGATTCTCGGCGCCATGCAGGTCGCGCAAAACGGCGATCTGGCCAACTGGATGATTCCCGGCAAAATGGTGAAAGGCATGGGTGGCGCGATGGATCTGGTGGCGGGCGTTAAGCGCGTGGTCGTGATTATGGATCACTGTACGCGTGACGGTTCGTCTAAGCTTTTGCCGGAATGTTCCTTGCCGCTGACGGGCGCCGGTGTTGTCGACCGCTTGTATTCGGACCTGGGTGTGTTTGATTTCGATGATCGCGGCGTGACGATGGTCGAACTCGCGCCGGATGTGTCAGTCGATATGGTAAGAGACAAAACTGAGGCGGTGCTTCATATCGCCGACGGCCTGTAAGAACAATACGCAATAAGGACGACGCTATGAGCGAAGAAAAGGTGTATCCCGTTCATCCTCACGTGCTGGAAAAAGCCACGCTCGACGACGAGTCGTATGCGCAGCTCTACACCGCGTCCATTGAGAGTCCGGAACAGTTTTGGGCCGATCACGGGCAACGTCTCGAATGGATCAAACCGTATTCCCATATAAAAAACACCTCCTATGCCCGCGGCAACGTTTCCATAAAATGGTATGAAGATGGCGTGCTGAATGTCTGCGCTAACTGTGTCGATCGGCATTTGCCGACGCACTATGATCGCACAGCTATTATCTATGAAGGGGACGACCCCGCTGATAGTCGACACATCTCTTACGCCGAGCTGCACGAGCAAGTGTCGAGACTGGGCAATGCGCTTAAGTCGCTTGGTGTAGGCAAAGGCGATGTGGTGACGATTTATATGCCTATGGTGCCCGAGGCAGCGATGGCCATGCTGGCTTGCGCACGGATTGGGGCGGTGCACTCGGTAGTGTTTGGCGGCTTTTCGCCAGAGGCGCTGGCCGGTCGCATTGAGGATTGTCGCTCGGAGTACGTGATTACAGCTGATGAAGGGATTCGTGGCAATAAACCCATTCCTCTGAAGGCCAATACCGATGCGGCGATCGCAAAGCTGTCGCCCGGCGCGGTCAAGAAAACGCTGGTGGTCAGGCGTACGGGCGGCGACATCGAGTGGGACTCAGGCCGAGACGTGTGGTATCACACCGCCGTTGAGGCAGCCTCTGTGGACTGTCCACCCGAGCCCATGAACGCGGAGGATCCGCTCTTTATTCTGTACACCTCGGGTTCGACGGGTAAGCCTAAAGGCGTATTGCACACGTCGGGTGGCTATCTGGTTTACGCCTCCATGACGCATGAATATGTATTCGACTACAAGCCGGATGACGTGTACTGGTGTACCGCGGACGTGGGCTGGGTGACCGGACACAGCTACATTGTGTATGGGCCGTTGGCAAACTGCGCTACCACGCTAATGTTTGAGGGCGTGCCAAATTACCCCGATTACAGTCGTTTTTGGCAAGTCGTGGATAAGCACAACGTATCCATTTTTTATACGGCACCGACTGCGATCCGCGCGCTCATGCGCGAAGGCGATGAGCCGCTGGCGAGTACATCGCGCCAAAGCTTGCGGTTGCTCGGCTCAGTGGGTGAACCGATAAACCCGGAAGCCTGGGATTGGTATTACCACAAAGTCGGAGAAGGGCGTTGCCCAATTGTCGACACCTGGTGGCAAACCGAAACGGGTGGCGCCATGATTACGCCCATACCGGGCGCCACCGCGCTCAAGCCCGGATCGGCCACCCGTCCGTTTTTCGGCGTGCAGCCTGCGTTGGTGGACGGGGATGGCAACTTATTGGAGGGAGAAGCAGAGGGGAATCTGGTGATTCTCGACAGCTGGCCTGGTCAGATGCGTACGGTGTATGGTGACCATGAGCGTTTTGAGCAAACCTATTTTTCGACTTTCGACAATGTCTACACCACTGGTGATGGGGCTCGGCGAGATGCCGATGGTTACTATTGGATTACGGGGCGCGTCGACGACGTGCTCAATGTGTCCGGCCACCGCATGGGCACCGCTGAAGTGGAGAGTGCACTGGTCGCCCATGAGGCGGTTGCTGAGGCGGCGGTGGTGGGCTACCCGCATGACGTGAAAGGGCAAGGAATCTATGTGTACGTGACGCTGCTGGCCGGTGTCGAGTCGAGTGATGCGCTTCGCACTGAGTTGCGCAACTGGGTGCGTCAAGAAATTGGCCCCATCGCATCGCCTGACAAGTTGCAATGGGCACCCGGACTGCCCAAAACCCGTTCGGGAAAAATCATGCGCCGTATTCTGCGCAAAATTGCAGCCAATGAGTTTGATCACCTTGGCGATACCTCGACGCTGGCTGACCCTGCCGTCGTGGACGACCTGATTGCCAATCGTGTTGTTGACCCGTCATAGCGTGAAATAATTTCCGGCTTGCGCGGGTCGGCGCTGACGTTGTCGACAGCGCCGTAGATGACATACCAGTCGGTGTGTTGCCGCATTTTATTTGATGGCTGAAATAAAGCGGCAAGCGGTGCGGTCTTTGATGACACAACGAAACGTCGCGATGAGTCGGGTCGGTGTTTACAGCGTATGCGCGACGACATCAATGTGTCGGGGCGACCTGCGTGGCGACACTCAATCGATGATCAGACTCGCCGCGTGCTGTTACGTGATCGGCGGCGTACTTTCGAAACTAAACGTCTTTCTGAACGGGCGACAGGGGGCATCATCATGAGTTACGTAGGGCAGGTTATTCAGCTATTGGCATCGCTGTTCGTGCTGGCACTGGGTGTAGGGGCATTTGCCGTTGTGGTGATGTATGTGCAGGACAAAACGCAAACGGCATCAACCGTGCGGCGAAATTTTCCTGTTGTTGGTCGCTTTCGTTTTTTGTTTGAACACCTTGGCGAGTTTTTTCGGCAGTACTTTTTTGCCATGGATCGGGAGGAGCTGCCGTTCAATCGAGCCGAACGTTCGTGGGCGTACCGGGCGGCGAAAAACGTGGACAGCACCGTCGCGTTTGGATCGAGTCGAGACATCCGTCGGCCGGGTACACCACTGTTTGTGAATTGCCCCTACCCGCAGCTTCCTGAAGAACGCACGCCGCCAGAGCCGCTCTTAGTCGGACCATACTGCAAAACGCCGTATTCCACCGTGCACTTTTTTCATATTTCCGCGATGAGCTATGGCGCTATTTCGCGCCCGGCTGTGCGTGCGCTGTCGACGGGTGCGGCAAGGGCCGGTTGTTGGTTAAACACAGGAGAGGGTGGGCTGTCGCCTTATCATCTGGAGGGCGGCGCGGATATTGTGTTTCAGCTCGGTACGGCCAAATACGGTGCGCGCACCCCCGATGGCCGACTCGACGAGGACAAGCTGCGCCGGGTGACCGCGCACGAACAGGTAAAAATGGTAGAGATCAAGCTTAGCCAAGGTGCTAAACCTGGCAAAGGTGGCATTTTGCCGGCGGCTAAGGTCAATCAGGAAATATCGGAAATTCGGGGTATACCCGTACACACCGATTCGATCAGCCCCAATCGTCATCCCAATATCAACAGCGCAAGCCAGTTGCTGGAGTTTGTCGCGCGCGTACGCGATGTCAGTGGCAAACCGACGGGCATCAAGAGCGTCATCGGTGCCACGGGGTGGGTTGATCAACTCTGTGAAGAGGTAAAACGCCGTGGCATCGAATCGGCGCCTGACTTTATCACCGTCGACTCCGGCGATGGCGGCACAGGCGCGGCGCCTATGGCGCTTATGGACAACGTGGGTTTACAAATTAAGGAAAGTCTGCACATTGTGGTGAACCGATTGACGCATCATGGATTGCGTGATCGGATCAAAATTGTTGTAAGCGGCAAATTGATCAACCCTTCCGAAGTCGCTTGGGCGCTCTGCGCTGGTGCCGATTTTATCAATTCAGCGCGTGGCTTCATGTTTGCGTTAGGTTGTATTCAGGCGCTTCAGTGCAACAAAAATACCTGCCCTACCGGTATCACCACGCACGATAAAAAACTGCAGCGTGGCCTGGTGCCTCAAGACAAAGCCGAACGCGTCTATCACTATCATAAAAACATGGAGAAAGAGGTCACCATTATTGCGCACTCGTGCGGTGTCAATGAACCTCGAAATCTCAAGCCCATGCACTGCCGCATCGTGCAAGACAACGGCGGCTCGATACCAATGGACGATTTACTGATTCAACGTTTCGCTACGGATTGAGTGCGCGCGGCTAAGATGCGGCTTGGCGGTGGATTTCGCGTCTAATCGATCGCGAGTCTTTCCGAATCTTTGCGAGTGCGCTGGCGGATTGAGAGGGTGTTTGGACCGTTTACTCGCCTTGCACAATGTCGCTCGGAAAATGAGGCCAAGGATTCGTGCTCAGGGTCGCCTGGCCATTGCGTCATTCAGCGTGTTTTTCAGTACTTGCGGGTCAAACGGCTTTTGGAGATAGCCGACAATGCTGTCGTAATCGAGTTTATGGGATACCGTGCTTTCATCATGCGCGCTATAAACGATGATCGGCAGCGTCGGCCATTGTTCGGCAAGTTGCATAATCACTTCCTCGCCGGACATGCCTGGCATTGACAGATCGAGTAACACGCAGGCAATCGTGTGTGGTTGTTGCAGTGTTTCGATGGCTTCAGTACCGGATGAGACGGCAACAATATTGAACCCTTCACGAATGAGCGAGGACGCCACCATCTTTCGCACGAGCGCGTGATCGTCAACGATCAGTACGTGTCCGGATTGATTCGCATTCGTATTTTTTTCAGACATGTTTAGACAAGTTTTAATTTAAAACGGTGAGCGAAACATAGCACGATCACGGTGTGTAGTTTGCGACGAATTTTATATAGATGTCGACCTTTGATTAAACAAGAACGAAAAGAAATCGGAAGTTTGCTTTCGAGGGTGTACACTTAGACACGAAGTGCATCTCGCACTGGGGTTCGAAATCACACTGTTACTGTCGTACTGACAGAACAGGAATCTGTGGGATAAATATCCCAACTCGAAAAGTAGAGAGTGTTTGCACAATGTCCATGAGCTGCAAAGTCGCGTGCATCGTGTTCGCGTGCTGCGTGTTAGTGCCGACGAAATTGCTGGCCGTTCAGGCTGCTCATCGAACTGAGCACAGTCTGTGGTCGCAAACGCGTGCGCTCACCGAGTCGGAGCTCGCCGCGTTAGTGAGCCGTGAAGCGACCTCAAAAGAGGCGCAAACCGCGCGTATACGAGCGCTGTTAACGCAGTCCGATCGGGCAATTAATCGGTCGGTCGTCGATGCAACACGCTATCTCGAAGAGGCCGAGGCGCTGATCACCACTCAAGAGGATGCGTCGGTGGTGGCTCTAGCGATCCGCTGCCAGTTGGCGCATCGCCAATCGCTTCCGGGCGCAGCCCAAACATGCCAACAACTTACGCAGAATGACCGTTCTCAAGATGCGTTTGTCCAGGCTTTTGCCATGACAACGCGTATGTACTATCTGTATCGGGAGGGTTCGCATCAGGAATCGATCAATGCGGCTGAACACGCTTTGAGTCTCGCTATGGTGGTGGATGATCCGGCGCTGATTGCCTCGGCGCACAACATGATGGGCTTGTACTTTTCGACCCGGCTGCGCCCGCGTATGTCGGTACCACACTACGAGATCGCGCTTGAGCAAGCATCGCGCGTGCCGTACGCGGAACTTAAGACAATTACTCAGCTCAATCTAGCGTCGAGTTACAACTATCTTGGTCGCTCGCGCGAAGCCCTCACGATGCTTTATGAGTCCCGAGGATCTCAGGTCGTGCAAATCTATCCGACGAGGCGTCTCGTCGTACAGTCCATGATCGGGCAGGTGCGGGCGGCCTTGGGTGAAACAGATGGCGCTGAAGAAAATCTTCAACGTGTAATTGACGAGGTGGGTGAAACGGTACTGCCCGATGGCATGACGTATGGGTATACCGGCCTGGGGGTTATTCAGTTGGCCGAGAACCGGCCGCTTGAGGCGCTGGATAACTTTGATATGGTGCTGGCACTGTCTGGCAAAAGCCTCGAAACCGATCTCGATTATTCCCGCATTCAGTTGATGGCGGTGCCTTACGCAAGAGCGTTGCGGATGGCTGATCGGCTCGCTGAGGCGCGCGATCTCGTCTTGCGAATTATCGCGTCCGTGCCGGGTGACCAACCCGATCAACAACTGCTGGACGCGTATCTCGAGCTCGCTGTCACGCTCGAAGCGCTGGGCGATTCAGAGGGTGCTAAGGCGGCGAATGAGGAAGCGACTCGGGTTGAGTCAACGCTGTGGGACGCCAGTTTCAAATATCAGGTTGAACGACTAAGCGTGTCGCTCGAATCAGATCGCCGCGCGCTCG
The DNA here is from genome assembly GCA_039028935.1 of Pseudomonadota bacterium. Taxonomy (NCBI): domain Bacteria; kingdom Pseudomonadati; phylum Pseudomonadota; species Pseudomonadota bacterium. The sequence continues at coordinate 57,360 of JBCCHD010000022.1, forward strand.
AGTTGGCGCGCGCCCAAGAGCGAGAGGTGGCGCTGCTGAGTCTGGCCCAGCGCGAATCTCGGCTTCGTCGGCAAACCTGGATTATCGGTGCCATGATCATTGCGGTGATTGCGTTGTTCTTTTCTCGTCGTGCGCAAAAGCGAATCGCCGACGCGCAGCGCTCCGCGAGTTTGGCGTTGGAAGATCAAGTGCGCGAACGCACTCGGGAAATGGAAGACGAAATGGCGCTTCGCATGACCGCGGAGGTTGATCGGATTAAATTGACTGAGCGTGTGATGGAGGGAGAAAAGCTGCGGGCAATGGGGCAGTTAACGGCGGGTGTTGCCCATGATTTCAATAACCTGATGACCGTTGTTACGCTGGGTGCCAATCAACTCAAGGACGATCTGCTGCCCGTTGAAAATCCCGATCGTGCGGAAACGATTGACAACATTCGACAGGCAGCGGAGACCGGCGCGAAAATCACACGAGGGCTGCTGGCCTACGTCCGGGAGCAACCACTCAATCCAGAGTACCTGAATCTTGATGAATTCTTGCGCGAATCGACAGCGCTGTTTCGCAACACCATCGGCGAGCGCATCGTGCTCGATGTCGAAGCGGCGCCGTGTTCAGTGTTGGTCGACAAGGCGCAGCTGACCACCGCCTTATTGAACGTGCTGCTTAATGCTCGGGAAGCCATGCCCGAAGGCGGTCGTATCACATTGACGCTTAGCGCGTTTGGTGATCAGGCTCGAATCCAAATTCGTGATAACGGTGTCGGCATGGCGCCGCATGTACTGGAGCAGGCAACCGAGCCGTTCTTCACAACCAAGCAGCATGAGGAGGGCTCTGGTCTCGGTCTATCGATGGTGTTTGGCTTTGCACGACAGTCAAATGGTGATCTTCATATTGAATCGGCACTCGGTGGGGGCACGACCGTTACGTTTTTCTTGCCGATGGCCGAAGCCAGAACGGCTTCTGCGTCTGATGTCTCCACTGCATCCTCTAACGTTCCAAGGGCCGTACGCATTCTCGCTGTGGATGATCGTCCGAGCGTCTTGCGGGTTCTAAAGCGATCGCTTTCGCGCATGGTGGATACGGTGATCTGCGCAACCAATGCAACGGAAGCCTTAGCGATGATCGAGCAACAAGGTTTGCCGGACTGTGTCGTAACCGACATTGTCATGCCCGGTGAGATAGACGGGGTTGGTCTTGTCCGCACACTGCGTCAGCGATCGCCGTCCTTACCGGCCGTGCTGATGTCAGGCTATGCTCGTGATATCGATGATGAGTGCGTGTATTTGCAAAAGCCGTTCTCGTACGATCAATTAGAGCGTGCCATCGAAGAGGCGTTGAGTCGGGAAGTAGAGTCTGTCCCGGCCCATGCGAATGGCTAAACGACGGTTTCAGCGGTTTTTCGATTGAGGCGTTTGATGACGCCGATGGAGCCTAGCTGGGCCAGTAGTCGATAATGCCATCCAGAAACATCTGCACACTGATCATGATAATGATCATGCCCATTAGCCGCTCGACTGCAATCAGGCCGCGATGACCGAGCAGTTTCAGGAATGTATTGGAGAAAAGCAGGATTAGCGCGGTCAGAAACCACGCGGCCAGAAGCGCGATAACCCAATCGATCATGCGCCCTTCACTGCTGTTGGTAATCAGAATTAGCGCAGCGAGTAGGGATGGTCCGGCGACCATGGGAATGGCCAGCGGCACAAGAAACGGCTCGCCGTCTTCGCCGCCATCATCGGCCCAACTGCTCCCACGACCGGGGAACACCATCTTGATGCCAATGAGAAATAAAATAATTCCCCCTGAGATGCTCACGGCCTCCTGCCGCACGTGCAGAAATTCAAGAATATGTTTGCCGGCGAATAGGAAAATCATCATCACGACCAGTGCCAGCAGCAGCTCGCGCACGATAATGCGCTGTCGCCGCTCTTCGGGCACCGATTTGAGCACGGATAGAAAAATCGGCAAGTTGCCCAGTGGGTCCATGATCAAGAAGAGCATGACGGCGGCGGATAGGATGGTCATCAATGGGGCTCCAGACACGAATCGGGGCATGGTGACACAATCAGGTCGGGGACCCAATAAGAATACGCAAAGGCAGGTTGTCGGCGTATTTCGACTGGCGCCCATGAACAGACGGGAGACCCGAGTCGTTCGGAATTCGATGGCGTAGTTGACTGAGGGTCATCGGGACTCGGTAGCGACGACCGGCCGATCTGCGCGTTCAACCTCTGCCGACGCCGCGCCGCGGGGTGCGCCGCGACAGTCGGCTGTCGCGCCGTCTGGACCGACTGACTCGGCCAACAGCGACGAAATGCGATTAAAGGAACTGCAAGTCCCTAATAAGTAAGAATAAAGGGCGAAAATCCATGTGCCTTTCCCTACTCATTATATACAGGGCACGAACTCCCCCTTGATTTCGTCGTTTCACGACCCAAAATCAGCCCTCGAGAATCGCTATGACATCCCGACGAATCAGGCTTAATTGCCGGTTGACAGTCGCAACCGACCGCATCACAATACCCGGCTTACGTCCGCGGAGGGGTACCCAAGCGGTCAACGGGGGCAGACTGTAAATCTGCTGGCTTTGCCTTCGGAGGTTCGAATCCTTCCCCCTCCACCAGATTGCTCGCGTCGGCAATGTCCGAGTGCGAGTGCTCTGTTGGGTTTGTTTTGGTTAAGTGTTTGCTTTCGCGGGTGTAGTTCAACGGTAGAACCTCAGCCTTCCAAGCTGATGATGTGGGTTCGATTCCCATCACCCGCTCCAGCCTTGGATAACATGCCATCTCAAACGAGGACGTGAACTGATTGCCAGGAGGCGGTCAGAGTTTGACGAACGGAAAAGACCGGGCCCGCATAGCTCAGTCGGTAGAGCGCATCCATGGTAAGGATGAGGTCATCAGTTCAATTCTGATTGCGGGCTCCAGCTTTTCGTCAGCGAAGGCGACAACGAATGAATACGGGATGCCGGTAGATTGGCATCTGATTACAAACCGGCTTACGGACATAAGGGTCCAGACAGCCACAGACTAGTCCGGAGTGAAAGGCTCATGTCTAAGGAAAAATTTGAAAGAAACAAGCCGCACGTAAACGTCGGCACGATTGGTCACGTTGACCATGGGAAGACGACGCTGACGGCGGCATTGACGAAGGTCATGGCGGATGTACAC
>JBCCHD010000023.1 GCA_039028935.1 Pseudomonadota bacterium
CCCTGTCTTGTTGACATTAGTATCTCAATGTTTTGTGCGCTGTACAACTTTACCCATACACTTAGTCGTCTTGGCCTACTCATACATGCATTCGAAACACAGTGAAGACGCGCAGTCATACTCATATTTCTTGTCTCAGAACGAAATGGTTTCAGTGCAGACTTCCAGTAGTATGCTCTCTTCTGTTGGCGGACGGCTGTTAGTAACGAATGTGCAGCGACTGCAGCCGCTCGAGTGACGAACTGCCGGTACCAAAATCATCCAACATCAGTTTGACGCCCATATCGCGCAGATTGCCAAGGACACCTTTTTCAACCGTCCGACACGCTTGCAGTGTGGTCTCACTTAGTTCCAGTCGAATTCGCTGGGGATCGATGTTGCCACGACGAAGCGAGGCGCCCAGTTTTTCCACAAAGTCACCCTGGACGAACTGCGACTCGTCGATATTGATGCACACGCTCACCGACTTATGAGCGTCGTTTTCGCTCGACCAAATATTCATATCGCGCACCACCTTACCGATCACCCACTGACCGATATCCAGCGCAAGCTGAGACTGCTGTGCAAGCGCCATAAAATCTCTGGGAAGTAAAATACCGCGCGATGGGTGATGCCAGCGAAGGAGCGCCTCAAAGGCCACCACCGCTCCGGTCTGCGTCGAAAAAATAGGTTGATAAAAGAGACTCAGCTCTTGTCGCTCGAGCGCATCCCGCAACTCGTCCTCCAGTCTAATGTCCGCTGGACTTGGATGCCGCAAGCCGTAACCATAGGTCACGAACGCCGCGCCACCTTTGGTCTTGGCATCGAACATCGCGACGTTGGCGTCTTTAAGTGTTTCGATCGCTGCGCGTTCTGATGCGGTCTCAGAAATACCGATACTCATCGACACGTAAAAAGAATGCCCCGCGACACGTAACGGCTTCCGGAAGCTACGCAATATTCGTTGCGCAATCAGCTCTGCGTCGGAGCCGATGCGTTGACCAGGCGCCATAATCGCAAATTCATCTACGCCAATACGCGCCATCATGTCGCCAGGGCGCAACAAATCCTTGAGCCGATGAGCGATCGCCACAATCACTTTGTCGCCGATAGTGTGACCAAACTGTTGATTGATGAGCGAGAACCGATCGACATCTAGGTACAGCACGGCCGTCGTAGTAGTCGCACTACGCCGTGTCTGACGCGAGTCGCGTTCAAGATGATCGATGAGCATATTGCGATTAGGCAGACCGGTGAGTGGATCTAATAATTCATGGTTTGCATCGACTCGACTGGTGGCATCATTGACAATGTTGGCCACCAATTCGAGGAGCGAGTGGAGCATTTCACGATCGTCAACCGACAACTCCCACGCGTCGGATTGCTCACGCGCATTGCCACCGAGCAAAATAGCCAGACCGCTCGCCTGATGAAAACACCACACCGTTTTTTCAGTGTGCGTTAAAAAGCGGACAAACTCACTAACGCCTGGAACAGCGCTTCTGGCGTCGGCACAAACAAATTCGGGCATCGCCGATTTACGTGACAAATCGCACGCTTCGTCAATTGAAAAGCCCACGCTGGCGAGTGTTTTGAAACCCGCCTCATGGGTTGACTTGGCATACAGCGCGCCACACTCGACACCCATATAGCGGGTTAACGAAGACAGGACGCGTTCCGCAACCTGGGTGGGCGAGTATCGTGCCGCCTTGAGGCGAAACAAATGCCTCGTGAGCGTATTGGTCAGTTTCGCGCGACGTACGTCCAGCAAGGTTTGCCGTTGACGACGGTTACTTTGCTTCAGCTGGTCGCTGAGCTTTGCACACAAATCGCGGTAGTAGTCTGCCGATTGACTAGGCGTATCGACGATGGGAGTGTTTTTATTATTATTCATGAATCACCAGAGTTCGATTACTGATGACACGCTAGCACAATCCGCGATTCGCTTGAGGCGGATGTAACGAAATATCGGCAATTGGTGTTAGACTCGTAACATAACGCGACGATCAACTCTCTGGCCGCAACATAATTCGTGACCATACCTCCACTGCAACCCCCGCCCGACTCCGAGGCCGTCAAACCGCCAATGCCAGCGGTAGCGGCCTGCATGAACTGCGGCAAACCTCTCGACGATCAGTTTTGCTCTGCCTGTGGACAACGTAAACAACGGCGCTTGGTGTCGCTCTTCAGTTTGGCGGGTGACTTTGTCAGCGACTTAGTCAACTGGGATTCTCGAGTGTGGCGCACGCTGTGGCCGCTGTTTTTTAAACCCGGTCTTCTTACGCGCGCGTATTTGGACGGGCGTCGTGAGCACTACACACCGCCGGTGCGTATGTATTTAGTGAGCAGCATTATATTCTTCCTGCTCATTTCTATGTCGCCGCGCAGCTTTCTAAGCGAACTGTCCGACCTGATTAATTTTAAGGCGGGCGGCGTTATTCCCGGGCTGGAACAAGGACTCGACTCACCGATCAACAGCGAATCGTCGCGCGCGGTCATCAATCTGATTAACGAGAAGAGCAGCGTGGGCAAGGGTGGCGCAGTGATTCTCACTTCTGCCCCACAACGCAATGGCGAGAATGACGATGACTCAGCGGATGAAGCCACAACACCAGAAGACGAACTCATACCGTCCATTACGCTCGACGATCGGGTTGTTATAGACGTCGACGCCCTCGCGACCGAGCTTGAATCGCCGCGCACCGAAACTCAAGACGATTCAACGGCCGAAAGCAACGTAGTCGAAGACGAGCTGGCCGACAGCGCCGACACCCGCCCAGAAGACGCCAGCGCAATAGTCGAAGACGAACCAGAGAGCGGCGACATTCGGGTGGAATGCGGATGGATCTCTACGGGCGCCTTCTCACCGGGCGCCGAGTTTATGCGCGCGCCCAGCCAGCGATTCTGCGAGTCGGTGTCGACGTGGCGCGGCCTCATCAATTTTTTGGCCGAACTGATCGACAGCCTTCCCAAGACGCTGTTTGTACTCTTACCGCTAATGGCCCTAGCCAACAAAACTCTCTATCTGTTTTCACGTCGCTTCTACGTTGAACACCTGCTCTACTACGTGCACAACTATTCATTCTTGTTTCTGTTTACGGTAGTGATGGTGGGTATCACGAAAGCGTTTGAATTAGCCGGTGCCAACGCTGGCAACGTAATCGCACCCGTCGGCTTCTTATACGTGGTGTACTACTTTCTCAAATCCATGCGAGTGGTCTACGGTCAGGGTTGGCTGCTGACCATCATTAAGTGGATTATGTTGATCATGGCATTCATCCTGCTACTGAGCGTGGTGCTCGTGTTTTACATGCTCGCGTCGGCGGCCATGCGTGGCCTGTGACCACCGACACCGATAATCGCGTCATCATGCATGTGGACATGGACGCGTTTTACGCCTCCATTGAGCAGCGCGACAATCCCGAATTGCGTGGCAAACCGGTCGTAGTGGGCGGCGGCGGTCCGCGCGGTGTGGTAGCCGCCGCCAGCTATGAGTCACGCCAGTTTGGCATCCGCTCAGCCATGCCCGGCCGCGAGGCACAAAGACGCTGTCCTGACGCCATATTTATCAAGCCTCGTATTCATCATTACCAGACGGTGTCTCGCGAAATCTTCGCAGTCTTTCGCTCTCTCACGCCGATTTATGAGGGTTTGTCGCTCGATGAGGCGTTTCTCGATTTCAGTGGTGAGCCGAATATACGTGCGCACATGCGCGACCGCGCCATGCTCATCAAATCGCGCATTCAAGAGCAGACCAAACTGACTGCGTCCGTCGGTGTTGGTCCGAATAAGCTCGTTGCAAAAATAGCATCCGATTTAGATAAACCTGACGGCCTTTGCATGCTGTTTGATGAGCAGATTCGGCAAACGCTCGATCCGATGCCAGCCGGTACCATTCCAGGTATCGGTAAGAAGACCATCGCGCGCTTACACAAAATCGATGTGCGCACGATCCGTGATCTACGTACCGCGCCGGATGCCGCGCTGGCCGCCGTATTCGGTCGCTACGCCATGCGCATCAAACAGCGTGCCGCCGGCATTGATCACCGTGAAGTTGTCGCCTCACGCAGCGACAAATCGATCAGTGCAGAGAACACGTTCTCAGAAAATCTGACAGATCTCGAACAGATGGAAACCGAATTGACGCGTCTGGCGGATCGCACCGCCGAACGCGCGCGCAAAAAAAACCTGCTTGGCAGTGTCGTGATGATCAAAGTACGCATGCCCGATTTCACCACGCTCACCCGTCAAATGAGGTTGCAACCCGCGGCAAATTCAAGCGACGCCATCGGCCGTCAAGCCCGTACATTGCTGCAGGACTGGCGAGCCGACTATCCCGACGCGGCCGTGCGGCTGCTGGGCGTCGGCATCGCGGGTTTGCAAGAAGCGCGGCAAATGGGCTTGTTCGATCCACCAGATTCTCAACAAGACGTGGATCAAGTACTTGATAGTATTCGTGAAAAGTTCGGCTCCAACAGCGTAAAGCGTGGCAACCGATTACCTTAGCAGGTACCATGGTGGGTCAGCAAAACGCTGAGCCAAGAGAGTAGAACCCCTCGTGTACACGCCGTTTTTTGGCCTGACGGAAAAACCGTTTTCGATCACGCCAGATCCCAGCTTTCTCTTTTTGTCCGAGCGCCACGCCGAAGCGCTCGCCCATCTGGTCTATGGCGTGACCGAGAGCGGTGGCTTCATTCAACTCACCGGAGAGGTCGGCACCGGAAAAACCACACTGACGCGCTGCCTGCTCGATCGACTACCCGAGTCGGTCGACCTCGCCGTGGTACTCAATCCTCGGCTGAGCGTGCCGGAGTTTCTCTCGACCATATTCAGCGAGCTCGGTGTCGAGGCACCTGATCGCGATGCCAGCACAAAGGAACTGGTGGACGCGCTCAATCAACATCTGCTTGAGTCGCATGCCAACGGACGGCGGACCGTACTGTTGGTAGACGAAGCGCAAAATTTGGACAGCGACGTGCTCGAGCAACTCAGACTGCTCACCAATCTTGAAACCAGCAAAGAAAAGCTGTTGCAGATTATTCTGGTAGGTCAGCCCGAGCTACGCGACACGCTCGCGCGCAATGACCTGCGCCAACTGGCACAGCGCATTACCGGCCGCTATCACCTAGAAAACCTCAACGCCGAAGAGACCATTGCGTACGTGAAGCACCGCATGGAAGTGGCCGGCAATACAGACGATGTGTTTGAACCCGATGCGCTATGGGAAATCCACGCACTCACCGGGGGCAGCCCGCGCCTGACCAACGTATTGTGCGATCGTGCGTTGTTGGGCGCCTATTCCGCCGAATCGCGCACGGTGTCAAAAGATCTGTTGCGCAAAGCGTTTACGGAAATCCATGGCGAAGCGCCCAAAACCTCGCGCCGTAAGCCCACCGCGCTGTCCGGCCATGTGCTCGATAATCAATTCTGGTCGCTGGCCGCCACGGTGGTCGTCGGGCTTGGATTAGCCGGCGCCGTAGGCTGGCAGCTAGCAAGTCTTAATAATCCCGAGCCGGTCGTCGATACGCAGGGGGTGGACACCACGCACACCACCCGCGACCGGCGCTTGTCCGGCTCTTTATCGGCGACCACGACGCCCCCTGAGGCCACGCGCTACGAATCACAACTTGCCGTCAGCACGCCGCTCAGACTGACTCGCTCGCTCGGCGTGAGTCAGCCTGACGAATCCCTAACGTCGCTGGCGAGTTTGCTCAACAACCCGGCCTATAACACCAGCACTGATCAAGCGTTTCGGGATGCATTCAGTCTGTGGCAACGACCCACCGGCTTTGGCAGCACACCGCCATGCGCCTGGGCGTCTCAACACCAGCTTCGCTGTGAGTACCTCGTTGGCGCGCTCCGACTGATTGGTACGATCAATCGACCGGCCATCTTATCGCTCGTGGATGACGCCGGTCAGGTGCACAACGCGCTGATGGTCGAGCTGGACGACGATACGGCCGTGCTACGTATCGCAAACACCGAGTTTCGCATAACCAATAGTGACCTATCGCGCTATTGGTACGGAGAGTTTCTGGTGCTCTGGCAGCCACGAAACGGCGTTGGGGAGCTATTGCTGCCCAATACACGCAGCAACGGCGTAGCGTGGTTGCGTGCGATGTTGGCACGACTCGATCGCCAGCAGGTACCCAGTCCGAATTCCGCCTTCTTTGATGCCGCTCTACGCCAGCGCGTGACCGCATTTCAGCGCGCTCATCAACTTGAAGCGGACGGTATCGCCGGTGTGCAAACGCTCATCGCGCTCAACACCGCGCTCCGCGTCTCCGGCACACCACTTTTACGCCCGTATGTGGCACCACTCGCATTGAGAAATTAGAGGGCTGCGTATGTCGTTCATTCTCGATGCACTGCGAAAAGCGGAAGACAAGAATCGCGATCGGCATCATCTGCCTGTTATTCAGGGTCCCAAAGTGCTCGACGAAGACTTGCCGCCTCGAGCCGAAGCCCGCCGCTTTCCGTTGTGGCTTCTGGCCATACCGCTGGTCATTGGCGCAGCCTGGTGGTGGTCTGCGTCGGACAGTGAACCTGTGTCGGCGCCCGCCGCCGTGACCGCGCCCGTCGCGACGCAATCAGCACCCACACAACCCACCGATCGCCCAGCACTTCCCCAGGCGGTTCCGCGGGAAACCGGCGCCCGGTCGTTGGATCGCGAAGTCTCGCGCGGACAACGCACACCGATTGATCGCGTTGACCGAGCGCCTACCGCCGCCGCGACGCCGGTCGTCACACCGGGCACCGTGGCACCAGGCTCAATCACACCTGGCACCGTCACGATAATCGGCGAGGACAACACAACCCCCGACCCACGCAATCCAGAGGCCCTCGATCGTCGCGGCACGGTAGAACAAGAAGTGCTACCCGAGTACCGCGAATCACTGGCCTCTGGCGAAGTGCCCATTCCAAAGCTTCACCTCGATATGCACGTGTACAGTGCAGAATCGGCTAAGCGTTTTGTGTTTATCAACCTCGACAAGTACGGCGAGGGAGAAGCGATTGACGACGACACGACGGTGGAATCGATCGAACCGCAGGGCGCCGTCATCAATCACAAGGGGTTCCGCTTTGTCCTTCGGCCCGACTAGCCGTTGAGCGTGCAGGGTATCGCCGCCCGGAACGACGCTACACGTACGAACACCATGTGCGGCGTACACGCCGCTGTCGGTTGGGACTTTTTCAACGAACAACGCGCCGTGGCACAATAACGACGCCCAAGGATGCGGCGCCCAACGAGAACGACAACAAGAGTAGGCTATGACCGCAACCAGTGCTTCCCCAACGCCAGGCATCATTTATGTCGACGGCCCCCGTATTCGCCGCGCCATGGTGGCGGGCATTAAAAAAGTGATTGAGGGCCAGGAGCACTTCAATAAGATCAATGTGTTTCCGGTGGCGGATGGCGACACAGGCACGAATCTGGCACTCACCATGCACTCGGTTCTGGCGACGCTGCGGCGTTCAACTTCCAACGACGCGCATGCGCTGCTGACCGATATTGCGGACGCGGCGCTGGACGGAGCACGCGGAAACAGCGGCGCGATCATCGCTCAGTTCTTCCAAGGGGTAAGTGACGCCGCATCCGGACTCACAACCATCACCACCGAACAGTTTGCCAAAGCCATCAAAAGCGGCGAACAGTACGCGCGCGATGCGCTAACCAAACCGCGCGAGGGGACGGTGCTTACGGTGATGCGTGATTTTGCCGATCATCTGCTGCACCTTGCGGTCACACAAAAAACACTCGACTTTGTCAGCTTGTTTCAAGAGGGGCTGATCAAAGCGAAGACCTCACTGGCCAGCACCCCGGACCAACTCGACGCGTTGCGCAAGGCCGGTGTCGTGGATGCCGGCGCAGCCGGATTTGTCAGTTTATTAGAAGGCATCGTCCACTACACCGAACATGGCAACGTCGACCAGAGCATCCCGGACGCGAGCGAATTCGAGCTGGAACACAGTGAGGAGATCATGGCGGGCGACGTGCATGATCTCGACTACCGCTACTGCACCGAATGCATGATTACCGGCAGCGATATCGATCGCCGCCACCTGCGCGAGGAGTTGTCGCAACTTGGCGACAGCCTGGTGCTGGCCGGCACAAACCGAAAGGCCAAAGTCCACATTCACGTCAATGAACCCAATCAGGTATTCGAATTAGCGGCTCGCTACGGCGATGTGTCCGGCACGAAAGCGGACGATATGCATCAGCAGCAGGAAATGACCCATCACAATCAGCCGGTTGTGATCACGATCGATTCGGCGGCCGACTTACCCGATAGCGAAATCGAGCGGCTCAATATTCATATGATCCCCGTACGTCTTCATTTTGGGGAGGAAAGCTATCTGGACAAAGTGTCGATTGATGCCGACGAGTTTTTTAAGAAGCTGGATGAGCACCCTGAACACCCGAAGACCTCTCAGCCACCGCCTGGGGATTTTCGACGGAACTTCGATTTTCTGGCCTCGCATCACGCGCACGTTGTGTCGATCAATGTCACTAGCTGGGGCAGCGGCACACACCAGGCTGCCGTCACGGCTGCCGAGCGATCCAAACACGACACGATCACCGTATTCGATTCAAAGTCAGCGTCAATTGGTCAGGCCTTGCAGGCGATCCATGCAGCGGAATGCGCTGCCGAGGGCATGGACATCGAACGCGTCATGAGCGAATTGGAGTGGGCACGGGACAATACGATGGTATTTGGTATGTTTCCCGAACTCACGTACACCGTACGAGGTGGTCGCGTTAAACCATTTGTCAAAATCATCACGGATTTTCTTAATGTGGCGCCTGTGTTTATGCTCAATCGCCAAGGCAAACTGGTGCCGCGAAAAGGCCTGTTTGGCCGACACAATTTACCGTCTCGGCTTGGCGACTATGTCGGCAAACAGCTGGTGACCGGTACCCAGTATCGCGTTGGCATTGCTTACGGACGCGAACGCGCCGCGGCCGACGAATTGTTTGCCACCATCGAACAACAGATGGAAAAGCGAGGCGCACGCATCGAGCGGCACTTTTTCGCACGGCTTGGCACCGCGCTCGGCGCGCACGCCGGACCCGACTGCATCGTTATCGGTCTACAAAAGCGCCTGCATTGAGCCGGCGAGAAAAAAAGGGGGCATACTATCTGCCGCCTGTCACGATAATCCCGACAAACGCTACGCTTAAACCGCACGCCAGTCGCCCGCCCGACCGATTCCGGGTATTCTTCCACTTTCATCTTGGGCTAACCCGGAGACCCCCATGCGCTACGTATCCCTGCGCCCTGCCCTGATCGGCGCCGCGTTACTCGTACTCACAGCTTGCGCCGACAAAACCGCCGACGAACCCGTCGCAGAGGCGGTCAGCCGCCCGGTTTCAACCACTCCTACGGCACCCACCAGCGACCAAAATCATCGCGACATTGACCTCAAAGTGTTTATGCGGCACGTGCGCATGCTCAGCGCGGATGAATTTGGTGGTCGCTCACCGGCATCGCTCGGCGAGGAAAAAACCATTAACTACCTGCGCGATGAACTGCGCAACATGGGTGTTGGTCCGGGCAATGGCAACAGCTATTTCCAAGACGTGCCACTGGTGACCATGACCGCAACCCCCGACGAGGTCATGACTGTTCGCAACGACAGCGCCGAGACGATCGATCTGCAGTTTGGTCCCGACATGGTCATCTGGACGAAGCGTGTGACGAGCCGTAGTGAAATCAACGACTCGGAAATGGTGTTTGTTGGCTATGGCATTGTTGCACCAGAATACAACTGGAACGACTACGAAGGTGTCGATGTCGAAGGCAAGACCGTCGTAATTTTGGTCAACGATCCTGGTTACGCGACCCAAGACCCGGAGTTGTTCAATGGCAACGCCATGACCTACTACGGTCGTTGGACCTATAAATTTGAAGAAGCCGCTAAGCAAGGCGCAGCCGGCGCACTGGTGATTCACGAAACGGCGCCAGCGGCCTATCCGTGGTCTGTCGTTGAGGGCAGCTGGACCGGCGCACAGCACGATTTAGTCACACCGGACAAAAACATGGGGCGCGCCGCCATCGAAGGATGGATCACCGATGTCCGCGCCGATCAGCTTTTTAAAGCGATGGGCAGTAGCTATGAGCAGGCTAAAAAGGACGCGCTTGATCGCAATATCAAAGCCCAGCCGATGGGCATGAGCGTGTCGGCCGGACTCAGCAACACCATCAGCGTCGCCGACTCACAGAATGTCGTGGGCAAAATCGAAGGCTCAGACCGTCCAGATGAGTACATTCTCTACATGGCGCACTGGGATCATCTGGGCATCGACCCGACTCTCGAAGGGGATCAGATCTATAATGGCGCGGTGGATAACGCCACCGGCACCGCTGGCCTGTTGATGATCGCGCGAGCGTTTACTCAACTGGATGTTAAACCCGAGCGCTCCATATTATTCGTGGCCGTGACCGCCGAAGAGTCGGGGCTTCTCGGCTCGCGACAATTTGCGAATAATCCGCCCATGCCATTAAAGAAAATCGTGGGCGGTATCAACATGGATGCACTGAACGTTTACGGCCCGACTCGCGACGTCTCGGTCATTGGCTATGGCTCGTCCGAGCTCGAGCAATATTTGGCCAAAGCAGCCAGTGCTCAGGGCCGCACAATCGGTCCTGAACCGACGCCAGAAAGAGGCTATTTTTACCGTTCGGATCATTTCAACATGTCGAAAAAAGGCGTGCCGATGCTCTATGCGAAGGGGGGCGTGAATCTCATTGATGGCGGCGTGGAGGCCGGCACCGCCGCACAAACCGCCTATACCGTCAACGACTACCACAAGCCGTCTGATGAAATAAATGACAGCTGGAAGCCGACGGGCACCGCCGAAGACTTACAAATGTTCTTCGACATCGGCAAGCAGCTCGCGATGGAGTCCACCTTCCCATCGTGGTATCCCGGCAATGAGTTTCGTGCTATTCGCGAGGCGAGCATGGCGGAATAGTACCGCCCTCCCCGAACGTCGAGCTACCGCTTTGACGCCCAAGCTCGTGCTTGCGTCCATTCCGCGCTTCCACCATGCTTGATGTATGTCCAAAAAGAAATTCGAAACACGTCTGATTCATGGCGATGACCCATCGGGCAACCCCGGTGCCCTGCCCGACCCCACCACAGGTGTCTCACCGCCGATCGACCTGAGCACGACCTATCGCCGCACAGATCCTCGCGACGACTCGGAGTACATTTACAGCCGTACCAATAATCCAACGCGACAGCGACTTGAAGCGCGTTTGTGTGGATTGGAAGACGGGTACGCCGCGGTCGCATTCGCCTCGGGATCCGCGGCCTCTATGGCATTATTTCAAGCGCTGCCAGCGGGAAGCCACATTATCGTGACCGAGGACGCCTATTACGGCACGCTTTTGCAGCTCAACAATATTGTCGCGAATCTTGGACACCACGTCACCGCCATCGACACCACGCGAATCGATGAGGTTGAGCACGCGTTCCAAGACAACACATCGCTCGTGTGGCTCGAAACACCGAGCAATCCGCAAATGCGAGTTAGCGATATTCGCCGCATCGCCGCGCTCACCGCACAGCGCGGAGCCAAACTCTGCTGCGACAATACGCTCGCCTCATGCGTCTGGCAGCGACCGCTACAGTTGGGTGCGGATTTTTGCATGCACAGCTCAACCAAGTTTTTTGGGGGCCATAGCGACGTCACTGGTGGAGTGCTAATCGCACGTGAAGCGAGCACACTCTTGGATCAGGTGCGCTACATTCAGCAAGTGGGCGGCGCCGTACCCAGCCCATTTGACTGCTGGTTATTGCTTCGCTCGTTATCAACACTCGCGGTTCGCGTTCGACACCAGACGCGCTCCGCAGAGCAGATTGCTCGGCATTTCAGCAACCACCCCCACATCGAGCAAGTACTCTATGTAGGATTGACTGATCATCCGGGTCATGCGTTGAATCAAACCCAGATGCACGCCGGCAGCGCACTGCTGTCGTTGCTCGTAAAAGGCGACGCAAGCACAGCCATTAAGGTCGCTCAATCCACCCAATTCTTCGCTCAAGCCACCAGCCTGGGCGGTGTGGAGTCGCTAATCGAACACCGCTATTCCGTGGAAGGAAAAACATCGTTGTGCCCGCCTAATTTGCTCAGGCTCTCAGTCGGACTGGAGCATGCCAACGACCTCATTGAGGATCTCGAACAGGCGCTCGCGACTGCGCACGTGTGACCGGTGATGAACGCGCTTTGCAGCCTCAGGTTCGAGGCCGACAGGGGTAGTGGAAGACGCAACTCGGTCGCTCGCTAGACACACTGCGACGCTTCACCAGGTCAGGTGCGGATTCCAACACCTCGGTGCAACAAGTACAGGCACAGACTCCCGAGCAGCACAATAAACACCAGAATAATCGCGTAGGCGGTGCCGATACTGATGTCGGATTCCCCAAGAAACCCGTAACGGAAGCCATTTACCATGTATAGGATAGGATTGGCTTTCGAGACGTTTTGCCAAAATTCAGGCAGCAACGAAATGGAGTAAAACACGCCGCCGAGATAAGTAAGCGGCGTCAGAACAAACGTCGGGATAATCGAGATCCCTTCAAAATTCTTAGCAAAGATGGCATTGATAAAACCGGCCATCGAAAAAACAATGGAGGTCAGCACCACGACGGACAGCGTCACGAACGGGTTCTGGACATGAATCTTAGTGAAAAACAGCGCTACGCCGCTCACAATGAGTCCCACGCAGATGCCGCGAATTAGACCACCTGTCACAAAGCCTGCCAACACCGTGAAATTCGACAACGGAGAGACCACCACTTCCTCAACGTAATGGCCAAAACGTGCGCCAAAAAACGACGACACCACATTGCCATAAGAGCTAGTGATTACCGACATCATGATGAGCCCCGGCGCGATGTACTGCATATAGCTGTAGCCGCCCATCTCACCGATGCGCGGACCGATAAGATTACCGAAAATGACAAAATAAAGGGTCATGGTGATGCACGGCGGCACCAGCGTCTGCACCCAAATTCGCAGGATACGCGTGATCTCTTTACGAACAATCGTCTTGTAGCCCACCCAGTTGGTGGTCAGTCCCTCACTCATTGACAACCCCCTCATCGTTCACATCGACGAGGCGAATAAAAAGCTCTTCGAGGCGATTGCTTTTCGTGCGCATACTTTCAATTGCAATATTTTGACGCGTTAGCTCACCAAACAGATCATTGAGATGCTGACTCGATTGCATCTCCACCTCGAGCGTCAAATTGTCTTCGCGTCGACACGCAAAGCCATGGAGGTTCAGTGACTCAGGCAACTCCGCCACACTGGTGAGTACAAACGTCTGCACTTGTAGCTTGCGCAATACGTTTGCCATTCGATCATTCTCGATGATCCGCCCCTTGTCGATAATCGCCACATTACGACAAAGGCTCTCAGCCTCCTCGAGATAGTGCGTCGTCAAAATAATCGTTGTGCCTTGCTCGTTCAGCTGTCGCAAAAAGCGCCACATGCTGCGTCGAATTTCGATGTCTACCCCCGCCGTCGGCTCATCGAGAATAAGCAGCCTAGGTTCATGCATCAGTGCCCGCGCGATCATGAGGCGTCGCTTCATACCCCCCGATAGCTCCCGCGAAATGTCGTCACGTCGATCCCATAGCTGAAGCTCAGACAGATATTTCTCGGCGCGTCGCATGGCCTCGCGCCGCGGTATCCCATAATAGCCCGCCTGATTGATGACGATATTTTGTACCGGTTCGAATTGATTGAAGTTAATTTCTTGCGGGACCAGGCCAATGCAGGACTTTGCCTGCTCTTTTTGCGTGCGAAGATCGTAGTCAAAGACTTTGACTGTGCCCGCGGTGGGCGTAACCAGCGAGCTTACAATGCCGATCGCCGTCGTCTTTCCCGCACCATTGGGGCCGAGTACCGCAAAAAAATCGCCTTGTTCAACCTCAAGGTCAATGCCGCGCAGCGCGGTGACCGAGCCATCATAGGTTTTCTTTAGGCCTGATAGTGTTAAAGCATTCATAGTCACTTACGTATTGAAGATATCGACAGCACCGGCGCGCCGGCCGCATCATAGCATGAGCGTCGCCCGTGACCGATACCCTGGGTCACCCGATGCGTTGCTATTGTCCAACGGTGGGAGAATAATGACCGTGGTCACCGGCCTATCTCACCGGACATCGGTCCAGGGTCGGCCGAATGACCCGTCATCACAACACAGGGGGTTCCAACATGCTTCAGGAATTCAAAGAGTTTGCAATGCGCGGCAACGTTATGGATATGGCGATTGGCATTGTTCTTGGCACCGCGTTCGGCAAAATCGTGGCATCCTTTGTCGGCGATATGCTCATGCCCATTCTGAGCAAATTTGTCGGTGGGATCGATTTTTCGTCGTACTACATCAGTATGTCTGGTGATCAATACGAATCACTGTCGGCCGCTGAAGCCGCCGGCGCGGCCGTTATGAAATACGGCAGCTTTATCCAAACGGTGGTGGATTTTTTGATCATTGCGGTCGCCATTTTTGTGCTGGTTAAGGCGATCAACAGCCGCCAACAACAAGAAGAAGCGGCGGCGCCTGCCACCAAAACCTGTCCTCGGTGTTTTAACCGCATTCCCTTTGAAGCCACACGCTGTGGGTTTTGAACATCGGATGTGTAGTGGGTATGTGGCGCCGGAATCGTAACGAACGGTCTGTGACCCGATACCGTGCACAACCACCTCGACGGCGTTTACTATTGAACGACTCGGGAAACGAATCCAAATGACCAATATTGTCGACAAGGATCATACTATGCACTTCAAAACGGCCGACCTGTACGATGACTTCGCGGCGGAACTCGAAATCGCCTCACCAGGCTTCCGACGGTTTGGTCAACATGAGTCCTTCGCCGGCCCGATAGCGACCGTCAAGGTGCATGAGGACAACGTGCTGGTCAAACAGGCATTGGGGGAGCCCGGCGGCGACCGAGTGCTCGTCGTTGATGGCGGCGGCTCGATGCGCTGCGCCTTGCTCGGTGATCTGCTAGCGCAAATGGCGATCGACAATCAGTGGGCTGGAATTATTGTGTATGGCTGCATTCGCGACAGTCATGACATTGACGCCATGCCCATCGGCGTGCGTGCTCTTGGCACCCACCCCGCAAAAAGCGTCAAACGCGGCGAAGGCGTGCGCGATGAATCGGTATCGTTCGCCGGCGTCACGTTCGAACCAGGGCACTTTGTGTACGCCGACCACGATGGCATCGTGATTGCGCCACGTTCTCTGTTGAACTGAGCACGCTCTTTCGACGCCTTTCGTCATGTCCATCGATTACTCCAGCCGCAACGTGTTTGTCGACCCAAGCTTTGACCGGCTCGCGGAAAAGCGACGCGACCGGGAATGGATCGAGCGCGCGCTGCGCGCACCCGAAACCCGTTTCATCGGCGTATGGCAGCATCGAAGTGCGATCAATGCGCAGAGCCTGTGCGATTTGACCGCGCCAGAGCTCGCGGAGTTTGATCTCGACACAGCCGTGCTGCTCGGCGACGTGGGCGGCGACATTTACTTCGCATTGGATCTTGGCGAGTCCTCGACACCCCCAGCACCGCTCGCCGATTATCGATTCGACGGCTTACGCAGTATCGGCATGACCCTCCCCGCCGAGGAGGCCGCGCTGGCCGCTTACGCACAGGCCATGGTGTTTTGGCATCGTCGACATCGATTTTGCGGCGTGTGTGGCACGGCCACGATCAGCGTCGAGGGTGGCCATGTTCGCGAATGCCCAGGATGCTCGGACCGTTCGTTTCCACGAACCGATCCGGCGGTGATCGTATTGGCGTCGCGCGATGATCGCGTATTGCTGGGTCGTCAAGCTAGCTGGCCGCCCGGACGGTATTCAACCATCGCCGGATTTGTGGAACCCGGCGAGAGCCTCGAAGATTCTGTGCGGCGCGAAGTCACCGAAGAAACCGGACACGAGGCGAGTCACGTGCGGTATTTTTCGTCCCAGCCATGGCCATTTCCCTCTTCTTTGATGCTCGGCTTCAGCGCGACCGTGAGTGACGCGCCCATTCAGAAGCCAGATGAGGAGCTCGAAGAGGTCCGATGGTTCACGCGCGATGACATCATCGCCCGTGAAACACACGGTCCTAAACTCGTGCCGCCCCCGCTGTCCATCGCCTATCGACTGGTGGAACACTGGTTTAACAAAGGCAGCGATGTGCCTCTTGCCGACATCATCCAGCGCAACGAGGCGACCTAGCCATGTGTTTGATCGCCTTTGCCTGGGAAGCCTCTGCCGAGTATCCATTTGCGCTCGTTGCCAACCGTGACGAGTTTCATGCGCGGCCGACCCAAGCGCTAGGTTGGTGGCCCAATACCCAAATGGTTGCGGGTCGAGATCTACAAGCTGGGGGTACGTGGCTTGGACTCACCCAAGGCGGTCGATTTGCCGCGGTCACAAATGTCCGAGAAGGGAATGTCGAGCAACCGGCGCGACAATCGCGCGGCGCGCTGGTCACGCATGTCCTCGCATCACAGGCGCCACTCGACACACTGCAGACGGAACTCCTACAGATGGGCCAGCACACGGCCGGCTTTAACTTGTTGTTCGGCGATCTTTTCGGCGCCGATCATGAACTGCGCTATCTGTCCAACCGACCGAGCGTCGGCAACCTGCCAGGCGTAGGCGAAACAATCGATGCAGGCGTATACGCGCTGTCGAACGCCGGACTGCATGACGACTGGCCCAAAACACGAGAGGCCGAAATTGCGCTGAAACGTGCACTGCGTTTACGCCATCCCGATGGGTTTTGGGACGTGACGGCCGATCGCCGTGTGGCGGAACCCGACGACCTGCCTGACACCGGCGTTGGTGCAGACATCGAACGCTTTTTATCCGCCGCGTTTATTGTCGGCGACAATTACGGCACGCGCAGCACGATTCGACTGCTTGGGCAGCCCAAGTCGAGCATCTCAATTAGCGAGCGGCGGTTTAATCCGAACGGTGAGCTGACCGGCTGCAGTCAGGTTCGTGTAACGCGCAACGGACCGGATTCCGAGTAAACTATCGGCCGAGCGCTAACTGGCGCGCCCAATGTCGACCACACTCAGAAAAGGCCAACCATGTCTTCGAATCAGCACCACGCACCAGCCGGCACCTGGCAATCACCATTAACCGCAGAAACCCTAGCCGGCGCCAGCATTCGGTTGGCACAGCCGTGCCTCGACGGCGACCGCACTTATTGGCTCGAAGGCAGGCCCACCGAGAAAGGACGAACCGTGCTCGTCATGCGAGACGCTGACGGGCGTGTGCGAGATCTCACGCCGGAACCGTACGACGTACGCAGTCAGGTGCACGAATATGGCGGCAGCGCCTACCTGGTTGATCGCGACGACATTTTTTTTGTCAACGCACGTGACCAGGGGATATACCGCATCGACCGCCGCGGCATTCACTGCGTCTTCCAGCAGGACGATCAGCGCTTCGCCAATTTTTGCCTCGACCGCACACATGGACGACTGATTGCCGTCGGTGAGGCGCACGTAGGCGACAAAGAACCCATTAACCAATTGGTCAGTGTATCCCTGAGCGATGGCACGCTGAGTGTCCTGCATGAAGGTGCCGATTTTTACAGCTCGCCCACGCTAAATGCGGATGACTCCTCGCTCGCGTTCCTGACTTGGATGCATCCCAACATGCCCTGGGACAGCACCACGCTGCACGTGGCCGATGTCACCGCACAGGGCCTTAGCGCGGTCCGGATTATTGAGCAAGGGTATGCCGCGTTCTCTCCACAGTTCGGTCCGGACGGTCAACTGTATTTTGTGAGCGATCGCGATAATTTTTGGAACCTGTACACAACGGACGAAACGGGTTCGCGCGCCGTGACCCAACTCGACGCCGAACTCGGCATGCCGCACTGGATCTTTGGCATGTCGACCTATGGGTTCCTCGATGCGGACACCGCGATTGGCGTCGCCAGCCGCGACGGTCTGTGGCACCTGTGTCGCATCGATCTACGTTCGAGCACGGTTACGTTCGTCGACCCTTGGTTGTGGACCGCTGTCGATCATTTGGCGGTGACCGCTGAGGGCATCGTCTGCCATGCCGCCAGGCCCGATCATGTCGACAGCATTATTCGCCTAAAGCATGACGACCTAAAGCACGTGCAAGTGCTGCGTAAAGCGAGCGACTTCGCACTGGACGACAGCATGATCTCGCGCGCCAAGGCCATCACTTTTGGCGAGGGTCAATCGACAGCGTATGGCTTTTACTACGCACCACAACACAGCACAACCAAACTGCCAGCCGGTGACGCACCACCCTTGATCGTGCTGGTGCACGGTGGACCCACCACCGCAACCGGAAACGGCTTGAATGCGCGAATTCAGTTTTGGACCACGCGTGGATTTGCGGTACTGGATGTCAACTACCGCGGCAGCACCGGATTCGGTCGCCGCTATCGACATTTACTGCAAGGCCAATGGGGGCAATTTGATGTCGAGGACTGCATCCAAGGCGCACAGTACTTGATCGACCAGAATCTCGCGCACGCCGATCGCGTGTTTATTATGGGTGGTAGCGCGGGTGGCTACACGGTCTTGAGTGCACTGGCGTTTACCGACTTTTTTAGCGGCGGCGTCAGCTCGTATGGCATCGGTGACCTGGCGCTTCTGGTCAACGACACCCACAAGTTTGAAGCGCGATATTTGGATTCGCTTGTCGCGCCGTTTGATGCCGAACTGTACCGCGCGCGGTCGCCGCTGTATGCCGCCGATCAAATCCGAGTGCCGGTGCTGTTCTTTCAAGGCACGGAAGACAAGATGGTGCCTCTCAACCAGGCGGAAACGATGGTTGACGCCCTGAAGCAAAACGGCGTGCCCGTGGGCCTGGAGATTATGGTTGGCGAGGGACATGGCTTTCGTCGTGACGACAGTATCATCCGCCTTATGAATCTAACGCTCGCTTTTTTTCTCAAAATCATGGGCCATCGTTCGCCATCAACGGACGCACTCTCGTTGCACAACGACACTGTGTAGTGCTCCGCTCGTCGTAACGCTGCGCTCGTCGAGCGATACACGGGACACAGCGTATGACGCCAGCGGATAGTCCAGTACTTTTCATGTACGAAACTACTGCGGAGCCAACACGCGGCGCAACCAGGCGCCAATATCGCGGAGTTCCTCCAAACAGACCTGGTGCGCCATCGGATACTCATGCCAGTCGACAGCGATACCCTGCGCGTTGAGCGCCTCCCGGCTCTGTGTGCCCATATCCAATGTCACCATCGGGTCGTGTAGACCGTGCGCCATGAACAGAGGCGTGCGAGCATTCGCCTCACTGCGCTCATCCGCTAACGAATCTTCCAGCGCAAGATAGCTCGATAGCACCATGATGCCGGCGAAGGTCTCGGCATAACGCAATCCAACTTGCAACGCGACGGCACCGCCTTGACTGAACCCGGCGATGACAATGTTGGCAGTCGGCACACCGCGTTCATTCTCGCGCCGAATGAGCTGCTCAATCTGTGCTTGACTCTCACGAATACCGGCTTCGTCGGCGCGACCATGGCGATCAAGACTTTTAATGTCGTACCAGGCACGCATGCGCATACCCCCATTGATGGTCACCGCGCGCTCTTCGGAGTGTGGAAACACAAAGCGCACCGCCAGGTCACTGGGAAGCCCGAGCTCCGGCACCACCGGCACAAAATCATGGCCATCAGCCCCCAAACCATGCAACCAGATAACGCTGTGGGTGCACGGCTCAGCGGTGGTCACGGTTTCGGCATCGAGAATGGCGGTCATAGGCACTCCTTGTGTTTGCATTGATCGAGTGTAGGGTATGCTGCGCGCGGCGCCGTGTCGAACACACAAGGCCGCCGTCAGGCGATGTCGGCACGGTCGCGCATACCGACGCTCAGACTAACGGCACGAGCCTAACCTTCGCCCGCGCCCTGGGTGGCCCTACCCGCTGCCTCGCAATCGGTCGCTGCGGCAAAACCTATCCGATAATCGTCAACAACGATAAATTCAGCCAGGCAGGGTGGCATCTGGTGAGGCCGCATCCTATGATGGTGTCCCGACTCGCTAAAGGACGTTTCAGGATGAAATGGTTTCTCGATCTGGCCGGTTTTTCCAAAGATCAACTCGACGATCTGCTCATGCTCGCCCAACAGCTTGATATCTATCCAGAGCCCAACGCGTTGTCTGGCAAAGTGATGACGATGATCATGCTGCGCCATTCTTTTCATACCCGCGCGTCGATGGGCGCTGCGATGGCGCGTCTTGGCGGTAAGGTAATCAATATTGGTCCGTCCGGCTCGGGCTGGGAAATCGAAACCGGCGATGGCGTCATGGACGGCCATTCAGCTCATCACGCGCTCGACATGATCCCCTCGATGGGCGCCTATTCCGACGTACTCGGCATCCGAGCACCGGGCGGCTTTCGCGATCTGGCGTCCGACTTGCGCGAAGACGTATTCACCAAATTGTGCAAGGCCAGTCCCGTACCGATGATCAACCTCGAGTCGGCGATTAATCACCCATGCCAAAGTCTGGGTGACTGGAAAACCATGAACGATGCCGAGATCCCAAGCCAGGGCGGCCGCCTGGTGCTCACGTGGTCGCACAACACGGCACCGCATCCATTTGGCGTCACTGCAGCGACGCTACACATGGCTGCCCTACGCGGCATGCGCGTCACCGTATTGCGGCCGGACGAATACGCGCTGCCGCCGCCGTTGATCGCCAAGGCCCAACGAGCCGCGGCGCAGCACGGCGGCAGCATTGTAGAAACCGCCGATCGCGACAAAGCGTTCGAGGCCGCGCGCGTGGTCTATGCTGAATCATGGGTGTCGCCGTCGAACTACGCTGACAAAGAGGCAGAACTTGAGTTGCGGCAAAAGTACCGTGATTGGTGTATCGATGAGCGTTGGTTTCATGCGGCGGTCGAGGAATGCCGTTTCATGCATGCGCTGCCGTTACGCCGCGGCATTAGCGTCGCCGAAGACATACTTGATGGGCCGCGCAGCCTTGTCTTGGAACAAGCCCGCAATCGGATGCTCACACAAATGGCGGTACTGTATCGCATGCTGAAACGTTGATGAGTAACAACGCGTCATCCATCTGGTTTACCGAGCCCAGCCTCGATGCCATCGTCTATGCCAACGATCAATCATTGGTGACCACGCTCGATATCACGCTGACCGAAATCGGACCCGATTATCTGCGCGGCACCATGCCGGTCACGCCGCGAGTGCATCAGCCGATGGGGATTCTGCACGGTGGAGCATCGGTCGCACTGGCTGAAACACTCGGTAGCGTTGCGGCCAGTCTGACGCTGGATCTATCTCGACAGATGCCGGTAGGCCTGGAAATTAACGCCAATCACGTGCGCCCTGTGTCCTCCGGCCTGGTCACCGGAACGGCACGGCCGGCCCACATCGGTCGCACGACTCAGGTTTGGCATATCGATATCCGTGACGACCGCGACAAATTGACCTGCACATCACGCATAACCATCGCCGTGCTCGACAACGGCTGATTCAAGGGGGGCATCATGGATTATTGTCGCTCTGTGGTCCGCCGAATGGCGCTGTTAGTGCTCGCGTCTGCCATCACCGCCTGCGGCCAAATCGGACCGCTTTACCTGCCGGACGACGCGCAAGCGTCTCCGCAGCCGGATGAGAGCGGTGCCGAGCACCAACGCGATGACGCGGACACTCGGCGCGACGACAACGACGACAACGACGATAACGACGCCGAATCGAGCCAATGACGCGAGAGCGCGGTCGGCGCGAACAGGCGTTAGCGTCGCGATTCCAGCGTTGCATCCACGGTCTCACGCATCGCTTCGCGGCACTGGCTCCCCAATAGGAACTCGCCGAATATCCCCTATAATCAGGGACTGACCCACGCGTCGCCACGACGCACTTCACCCGCTTTGAAATCGATCGAAATATGACCAAGAAAACCAAACCCTTATTGATACTCGTCGATGGTTCGTCCTACCTGTACCGCGCGTTCCATGCGCTGCCGTCGCTCACCAACGCCAACGGCGATCCCACCGGCGCGGTGCTCGGCGTCACGAACATGCTTAACCGTCTGTTTCAGGATTACGATACGCCTCATATTGCGGTGGTATTCGACGCTAAGGGTCCGACCTTTCGTCATGAGCAATACGATCAATACAAGGCCAACCGCCCGCCGATGCCCGACGAACTGCGTCAACAAATCGATTACATCCATGACATTGTGCGCGCACTGGGTCTGCCGCTTCTGCAAGTACCTGGGGTGGAGGCGGACGATGTCATCGGCACGCTAGCCGTGCAGGCCCGAGGCGCCGGTATGAAAGTGGTCGTGTCAACCGGCGACAAAGACCTCGCGCAGTTGGTCAATGAAGATGTGACACTCGAAGACACGATGAAAAACGCCGTCATGGACGGCGATGCCGTGCTCGACAAATTTGGCGTTCGTCCCGATCAGATCATTGACTATCTGGGTCTGGTGGGCGACACCTCTGACAACATTCCAGGTGTGCCAAAAGTGGGCCCCAAAACAGCCGCCAAGTGGCTCGCAGACTACGACAGCGCCGAGCGCCTGATCGAGCACCGCGACGCCATTAAAGGCAAGGTGGGTGAAAGCCTGCGCGACAACATTGATCAACTCAAACTGTCCTGCGAACTGGCCACGATAAAACTGGATGTCGATCTTGACGCCACGCCAGACAGCCTCAAAATAGGCCAACAGGACGTAGCCAAACTC
The DNA here is from genome assembly GCA_039028935.1 of Pseudomonadota bacterium. Taxonomy (NCBI): domain Bacteria; kingdom Pseudomonadati; phylum Pseudomonadota; species Pseudomonadota bacterium. Next base: position 22,731 of record JBCCHD010000023.1, read on the forward strand.
ATCGAGCTGTACCAGACACTCGATTTCAAAAGCCTGCTGCGCGGACTGCCCGAAGCAAGCGATATCCCGATCGAAACAAACGTGGCGGCACCGGAAAAACACTACGAGACGGTACTCACGCAAGCGCGTTTTGATGCGTGGCTGTCCCAATTAAAATCGGCCAAAGTCTTTGCGTTCGACACAGAAACCACGAGCATCAATTACATGGACGCCCAGATCGTGGGCGTGTCGTTTAGCGTCGACGCGGGTATCGCGGCCTACGTTCCGGTGGCGCATCGCTATGCGGGCGCGCCAAAACAGCTCAGTTGCGACACTGTTCTCAACGCACTCAAACCATTACTCGAAGATCCGCACGTGGCCAAAATCGGACACCACCTGAAATACGACGCCCACGTGCTCAGGCACTATGACATCGAGCTGCGCGGCATCGACTACGACACCATGCTCGAGTCGTATGTACTCAACTCAACCGCGACGCGCCACGACATGGACAGCGTGGCTAAACGCTACCTTGGCGTCGACACCATTCACTACGAAGACGTGGCGGGTAAAGGAGCAAAACAGCTCACCTTCGATGAGGTGCCACTCGAAGAAGCCGGTCCTTACGCGGCCGAGGATGCCGACATTACGTTGCGCCTGCATCAAGCGCTCTGGCCACAGCTTGAAGAACAAAAAGCACTATCAAGCGTATACGCGGAAATTGAACGCCCCCTTGTGCCGATACTGCTGGATATGGAGCACAACGGCGTGCTGCTGGATATCGAGATGCTCAATGAGCTGAGCGTCGAGTTCGCCAGCATCATGCAGAAACTTGAAACCGAAGCATTCAACGCGGCGGGACAGGAGTTCAATCTGGGCTCACCCAAACAGCTGCAGGAAATTCTGTTTGAAAAACAGGGTCTGCCGGTCATTCGCAAAACCCCCAAGGGCCAGCCGTCAACGGCAGAAGACGTGCTCGTGGAACTCGCGCTCGATTACCCATTACCGCAGCTCATTCTCGACTATCGCAGCTTAAGTAAGCTCAAATCGACCTACACCGACAAACTGCCTCTGCAGGCCAACGCCGGTACGCAACGCGTACACACCTCTTATCACCAGGCGGTCGCCGCCACGGGACGCCTGTCGTCGTCCGATCCCAATCTGCAGAATATTCCAATCCGCACACCGCAAGGTCGCCGTATCCGCCAGGCCTTTATTGCGCCCAAGGGCTATACCCTGCTTGCCGCCGACTACTCGCAAATTGAACTGCGCATCATGGCGCATCTCTCGGCGGACGAAGGCCTGACGCGAGCGTTTGCCGAAGATCGAGACGTGCACCGCGCCACCGCCGCTGAGGTGTTTGATATGCCGGTTGACGCGGTCACCAATGACCAACGTCGTTCCGCCAAAGCCATCAATTTTGGCCTTATTTACGGCATGTCGGCGTTTGGCCTTGCCAAACAGCTCAACATTACGCGCCACGCCGCGCAGGAGTACGTCAACGTGTACTTTGAGCGGTATCCAGGTGTGCAAGACTACATGGATCGCACACGCGCACAGGCCAAGGAACAAGGCTACGTGGAAACCGTGTTTGGCCGTCGCCTGTATTTGCCGGACATCAACGCGCGTAATGGCCAGCGTCGACAGTATGCCGAGCGTAGCGCCATTAACGCACCGATGCAGGGCACGGCCGCCGATATCATCAAACGCGCAATGCTCGCGGTGCATGACTGGTTGGTGACGTCGGGCGCGGACGCTCGCTTACTCATGCAGGTGCATGACGAACTGGTGCTGGAAGTGGCCCACCGCGAGCTGGACGCCGTGCGTGAAGAGGTTGTGAAGCGCATGTGCGGCGCCGCTGAACTCAATGTGCCGCTAAAAGTGGATGCCGGCACGGGCATGAACTGGGACGAAGCACACTGAGTTCAGATACGGTTGGTATCACCGTAACCGACTGCCGTACACACCCAAAAACAGCATAAGTAATACGCTGTTTTTTCTCGGTATTCAGAGAAATACTCAGATTCTGGAACTAAACCCTGAACGCTTACTCAAAGTTATTAGGCGTGTGATGACGCTAGTCCGCTGCCCTCCCTGTGCGGACGACTGCCCGGCCACCCCATGCCGGGCGCAGGTTAACCCCGGCGCCTCCCCTAATCGGCGCTGGGGTTTCTTCTTTCTGGCCATTGCAACATGGCCGCCAAGACCTCACGAGCTTCATCAAGGCCTTGTTTTTTGAGTGCCGAGAAGAGCTGAATACCAACCCCATCGGCCAGCTGACGACGCGTCTGCTCAAAGCTTTTTGCGGCCGCACCGCGACTGAGTTTGTCGGCCTTGGTTAACAGAATGTGCACCGGACAACCGGCCGATCCAGCAAACTCTAGCATCTGCTCATCAAACGGCATAAGCGGGCGACGGGCGTCCATCATAACGATGAGCCCCGATAGACATTGCCGATGGGCAAAATAATCGCCCATCAGCGTGCGCCAATGGCGCTGGATGGGCTTGGGTGCTTTGGCAAAGCCATATCCCGGCAAATCCACGAGACGCCGATTGTCTGGCAAGCGAAAAAAATTGATCAGCTGGGTGCGCCCGGGCGTTTTACTCGTGCGCGCCAAACCGCGACGCTGAGTGAGAACATTGATGGCGGTCGACTTGCCTGCATTCGAGCGGCCGGCAAACGCCACCTCTGCGCCCGAATCCGGAGGGAAACCCCCGATATCATTGGCACTTTTAAGAAATTCCGCTACTTGAAATCGAGACATGGGACAGGTGTGGCAAGGCGAATCAATAGTGTACAATGCCCGGCACCGGGCGAACCTGCTGCGCAACTTAGCACAGGTCGGATGACTATTTTTGTGTGTTTCTGGAGGAATGACGCCGTGATGCGTTTTTTACCCTTTTTTGCCGCCGTTTGGCTGGCTGTCGCCCCGGCTTCTGCCGACCTGACCGGCGACCCTGAAGCGGGCGAGTCCAAAGCATTGGTGTGCGGCGCCTGCCACGGCGCTGACGGCAACAGCATCAGTGCCGAGTGGCCAAGCCTGGCAGGACAGCACGCGCAGTATATTGTCGCGCGTTTAAAAGCCTACAAGAACGGCGACGTGAATAACGCCGTGATGGGCGCTCAGGTACTGCTACTGAGCGAACAGGATATGCACGATCTTGGCGCGTATTTTGAGACCCTGACGATTAAACCAGGCGAAGCTGATCCCAGTCTGGTTGACGCCGGCGCCGCGCTGTATCGCCTCGGCAACCCGGATACTCACGTGGCGTCTTGCGCAGCCTGTCATGGCCCGAAAGGGCGAGGCAACCCGACCGCCATGATGCCGTCGCTCGCTGGTCAGCGCGCCACCTACACCATCGCGCAACTCAACGCATTCGCCAGCGGCGATCGACCGGGCGGCATTAACAACATGATGCACGACGTGGCCAGCAAAATGAGCGACGAAGAGAAACAAGCGGTGGCCAGTTTTCTGGAGGGGCTCCACTAGCGCACAACGATCCTCGCCGTTGAAACTTAACGGACGCAGAGGACACTAACGTAAGCCAAACAAGACGATGCGGATGGCGATCCCATATCGCGTCAGCAGTGGCCCACCGAACTGGAAGCCGCTCACAACACACCGAATAAGATCCGGAGTAAAACGATGAAAAAGAGTATTCTGGTCAGCCTCATGCTGACGTTTAGCTTGACCGCCTGTGGCGCCGACAGCGCCTCAGAGCCAGCGCGAGCCGCCGCGGACACCGCCAGCGCCAGCGCGGCAACGACACCAGCGACATCTGACAGCACAACGAAAATCCGACAATCGTCAATCGACGCGCTCAAATCCTTCAGCCCAGAAGCCGGCAAGGCGGATTTTGATGCCGCCGCGATCGTGGCGCAGTTTGAAAAAGAATTTACGGCCGGCACCGACTATCGGGTACTGTCTCCGGCCCAACCTACCAGCAGCGATCCTGAACACATTGAAGTAGCGGAAGTGTTTATGTACAGCTGCCCGCATTGCTACAACTTTGAACCGTTCATTAAGAACTGGATTGCCACCGAAAAACCGGTTGGCGTGAATTTTCTACGCATCCCAGCGCAATTTAACCGCCCAGCGCAGCTGCATGCAGCCGCCTACTACGCCGCCGAAGCGATGGGTGTCGGTGAACAGGTACACATGCCTCTTTTCCAAGCCATTCATTCCAAGAAAAATCCGCTGAGCTCACAAAAAGCCATCAAGCAGATCTTTGTCGATAACGACGTAGACGGTAATGATTTCGATAAGGCCTTCACGTCCTTTGATGTCGACACCAAAACCCGCCAAGCCGTCAATCTCGGCAAGCGCTACCAGATACAGAGTGTGCCAACTCTCGTCATCAATGGTCGGTACCAAACTTCGGGGGTCATGGCTAAGAACAATCAGCGCCTGAACGACATCGTGAATTATCTGATCGCGAAGGAAATGGTCGAACGCTAAATCGGCCACGCGAATGCGTACAAAAACCCCGCCTTGAGCGGGGTTTTTTATGGCGATACGCGCCGGATTGCCTCATGACGGAATAAGCGTCTGAGCCTGCCTCAGCGGGTGAAAGACAAGGCGGAGTGTGGATGAAAAAGCGGAGCGTACATCGGTACGTGAGCATTTTTCAGACGCGCTCCAACGCCGGATTGCGCCCGCTGAGGCAGGCTCAGATTTGGGTAGCGAGATCTTCGTTAACGATCCGCCACCGCTGATCGTCGCCTCGACGCCAGTACTGACGTTTGCGCGCCGTACCGTTGAAGTTATTGCTCTCGTAGTGTTGCTTGAATGTCACGACGAGCAAATCGTCTTCGTCAGGATATTCGTAAATACTCACGTCATCCAATTCGACAGCAATGTGCGATTTGTTCCGCGCGACGCGTCGTTTGTAGTCCCGCCACGCATCGATTTTCATATTGTTACCGATAAACGCATCGTCGTAGTGCGAGAGATAGCGCTCCACATCGCCGCTTTGCCAGTCAAGCCGCCATTGCTCGAGCGTTTCAGCCGCTTCAGTGCGGCGCTGAAGGAGTTCTTCGTATTCCACCCACTCCGCTCCCTCGCTGATGACCACGGGGGTGCTGCCCGGCTCAAGCAATGGTGCAAGCTGTTGCAGCTCTTCGTTAATGAGCGCCACGCACCCATCGCTGTCCATGGGAGGGCGACTATAAGAACGACTGGCGACACCGTGCAGCCAAATGCCACTGCCGGTACGGCTGTGTCGCCGGTCCCACGCGTTAGGATAGTCGACCGGAAATGCCACCGGACCATACTTGTCGGGCAGCGTTTCACCCGGCAACCGTTCGGTGACCATGTAGACACCGAGCGGGGTCCGCTTATCGCCTTTGCGTCGTTTGCGCGAACCGTTTTTGCCGATCGAAATGTAATAATCGGCGACGAGCTCAGGATCACCATGCCGATTCGCGAACACATACAACCGCGACACGTCGGTATCGATATACACCACGTGACGATGATGATCGGCGAGCTTGAGTAATGAAGCAGGCAATCGTTTACCCGGATCGAACGACGTGCCCACCACACGCTGTCGCGCTTCGGCCATCAGACGCTCAATATCAGAGCGGGCTTGGAGCGAATCATTGGTAATACTCGGCAGGCGTCCGCCGATACTCGCGAGGATATCGCCACGCACGAGGTGTGCAAGACGAAACGTGGGTTTTTGCTCCACCAATTCATCCACGCGCTCAAGCGCGGTGTGAGTGTCACCGGCGCGCAGGGCGTCGAGTGACTGCAGGAGCATGTCTTCCGGTGTCTGCATCGGCCGGATAACGCGACCCGACTCGGCCGGCAGGGCCACCATCGCGATGTGCTCGGTGGTGCCAGGCGATGGCGCAGTGCTCGCCACGGGCATACCCAGCCCGATAATGAGCAGTACAGCGATGAGTAGTATTCGGTATCCCGACGTCACGGCGGCACGTGCCTCCTTACTCCGATACCTCGCTGACAATCAGCCAACGTCCATTTTCATTGCTCAGCACCAACTTTTTGGTGACTTCGTCGCGGTAGTTGTCAGAGCGGTATTTCTGCCGGAACGTGGCCGTCGCGCGTGTGTCACTATCAAAACTGACGTTCAGCGCCGACACATCAACCTCGATGACTTTCGGTCGAGTGAGTCGATCGCGTCGATAGTCGACCCACGCTCGGTGACTGGCCCCGTTACTGGGACGGAAGTCTGAGACATAGCTGGCGAGATACCTGTCGACGTCTTTACTCGACCACGCGCTCGCCCAGCGATTGACCGCCGCTTCGATCGAGGCACTGCTGGGTGCTGGAGTGCTGGCGACCGGCTCGGGTGACATGACCGTCGGCTCTGGCGTGGCGGCCGCGACGGGCTGCGCCGGCTCTGGCTCTGGTGTCGACGCCACCGGCTCACTCACTGGCTGCGCCACGGGCTCAGACACTGGCGGCGTTGATTGCACTGGTGCCGCAGCGACGGCAACCGGCGGAGGCGCTGTGCCGGGCACGGCAAACAGACCATTAACCGCCGATAGTTTGAGGCGAGCCGAGTCATTGGAGCGATCCTGCTCAAGTGCGCGATCGTATGCCATGCCAGCCATCCGTGCATACAAGTCGCCCAAGTTCTCATGCGCAGTTGAGTAACTCGGGTGCGTTTGAATGGCGGCCAACAATGCCTCACGCGACTTATCAAACTCGCCCCGTTCCGCAAACAGCACCGCGAGGTTGTTCCACGGCTCGGGCAACTCTGGAAAATCTTGGGTCAGCGCCGCGAACGTTTCGATGGCTGAATCGGAATCACCGGCCTCAGCGTGAATAATGCCTTTTAGAAATCGTGCTTCGGCGTCGTTCGGCGTATCGACAAGCATCGCGTTGATTGTCGAGAGGGCCTCATCGAGACGTCCCTGATCGTACAACCGTTGTGCATCGCTTAATGACGCCTGCGCGCCAACCGACAACACCAATAAAATCAGAGAAATGCACAGCTTCTTCATGGAATCGATCACCCGGACTGGTAAGAGTAAAAATGGCTGATTTTTGCTGGTGCTAAGCTTAGCAGGAAATTCAGCCACATGGCATCGTTTTTACGAACAAATCTCAATGACTTCCATTGCTTACGAGGACGTTGCGGCGCACAACGCAGCGTCGTATGAGGCACCCTCAGAGGCACTCCTTGACCCAGTGTTATCGGTAGGTCTACCGCATTGCTCAAGGGGTCGCGTACACTCGACGGCCCGTTACTGAGCACCCGTCTACACATCATGACCCTTATCGGCCGACTCTCGCCTATCTTCACCGTCATCGTTGCCGTTTGGTTCATCCATGCAGTGAATGTGACCACCGGTGGTGTGCTCTACGCATTCGGCATTGAACCGCGCACACTACGCGGTCTGGATGGTGTGCTCGGCGCACCCTGGCTACACGGCGATTGGCAACACCTACTGTCCAACACTGCCGGGCTGGCGGTGCTGGGTGGGCTAATTTGCTTGCACAGTCGTTCCACCTTTTGGCGCGTGACCCTGTTTGTCACGGTGTTGGCTGGCATCGCCACCTGGGCGCTGGCCCGTCCCGGCCTGCACATCGGCGCCAGTCTGCTGGTGTTTGGCTACTTTGGTTATCTCATCGTGCGCGGGTGGGTCGAACGCACACCCATGGCGATCGTAACCGCGCTGATGGTAGCGTCGCTCTACGGCGGCATGCTCTACGGTGTGCTCCCGACGCGACCGGGCGTGTCATTCGAAGGCCATCTGTTTGGTGCGGTCGCCGGATTCTTGGCCGCGCGCTGGCGTCTTCACCTGCCGGTCAATCGCGCCACCTGATCACCCGCTGCCGGCATCGCCTGTGCGGGGTGCGTTTGCGTACTCGCAGCCAATACGGGCAACAAGTCCGTGTTTTTTCAGTGTTCGATCCTATCCGACGGATGACAAATGGCCTGCCGTTGTGCCACGGGTAGACCAACGCGCGCCGGCGATTCCTACGCGAGCATGCGGGGATGGATGCAAATTTCGAGGGCATTGAGTAAGCTATGCGGCCATGCAGCAATTTTGATAAGGGTTTTGACATGTCCACCTATCGCCCACCTCTGAAAGACATGCGGTTCGTACTTGACGAACTGGTCGATTTTGATTCGCTTCGCGCGATTCCCGCGTTCAGCGAACTCGATGCCGACCTCGTCGGGAGTCTGCTCGAGGAAGCAGGACGATTGGCCGTTGAAGCCATCGCCCCTAGTTATGAAGACGGTGACACCACTGGCGCGACCATCAGCGGAGACAATGTTACCGCCGCGCCCGGGTTTGGTGAGGCGTACCAGGCGTTCGTGGACGGTGGTTGGCCGAGTATCGCGTTCAATCCTGAATACGGTGGTCAAGGCTTGCCATCGCTCATGTCGTTCGCGGTTGATGAGATGCTCAATTCGGCCAACATGGCCTTTGCACTCTGTCCTATGCTCACACAAGCTGCGGTGGAATCGCTCGATCTGCATGGCAGCCAAGCGCTCAAAGACGCGTATCTGGCGAACATGATCAGTGGCGTTTGGACTGGCGCTATGGATCTCACCGAGCCTCAGGCGGGCTCTAACCTGGCGGCCATTCGGTGCAGCGCCAAACCCCAGGACGATCATTTTTTGCTGTCGGGCACCAAGATCTACATCAGTTGGGGCGATCATGCCATGGCCGAAAACATCATTCATATGGTGTTAGCACGGCTACCAGACGCACCACCCGGGGTGAAAGGCATTTCGCTGTTTCTTGTGCCAAAATATTTGGTCAATGACGACGGTTCGTTGGGCGAACGCAACGACTTTCGCCCCGTCAGCATTGAACACAAACTCGGTATTCACGGCAGTCCCACCTGCGTGATGGAGTTTGGCGCCAACGAGGGTGCGGTCGGCTACATGGTCGGCGCACCGAACGAGGGCCTGAAGTGCATGTTCACGATGATGAATAACGCCCGCCTCAAAGTCGGTCTTGAAGGGCTCGGCATCGCCGAAAAAGCCTACCAACATTCGCGCTACTATGCCTTTGACCGCGTACAGGGGCGCCCGCCCGGTGGCGATGACAAATCACCGATCGTTGGCCATCCCGATGTGCGACGTATGCTCATGCTGCAAAAATCGGTCAGCGAAGCGATGCGCGTCATGTGCTACACAGCGGGCGCCGACACCGACCGATCGGAAAACGGCGGCGAAGACAAACGGCCGTTTTACCACGATCGCGTGGCGCTTTTGGTGCCCATGGTCAAGGGATGGTGCACCGAACTGTGCCAGGAAATGGCCTCTATTGGTGTGCAGATTCATGGCGGTATGGGCTATGTGGAAGAAACCGGTGCGGCACGCATTTATCGTGACGCTCGCATCACAACCATTTACGAGGGAACCACCGGTATCCAAGCGCAAGACCTTGCCGGACGCAAGATCATCCGCGACAGCGGTAAGGCCATGTTCGCGCTATGTGATGACATCAAACACACCGTCAACGCCCTCACCAAAGCCGGATTATCCCGGCAGAGTAAACAACTCGATCACGGTCTCGAGACCATGCGCGCCGCCGTCGACTGGTTGCTGAGTCATTACGCCGACAATCCTTACGCCCCCAACGCAGTGTGCTACAACTTGCTCATGTCGTGTAGCACGGTGGTGGCCGCTTGGGGCATGGCGCGTTCGATGCTGGCCGCGACGCGACGCCTCGACGCCGGCGATAGCGATACGCTGTTCTTGGAAGGCAAGCTCACCACGAGTCGATTTTTCCTGGACAACGTATTGCCACGGGCTGACGCGTTTTCCCGCGCGGCACAGGCCGGCTCAGATCAAATAATGGGCCTCACCGACGAACAGTTTTTCGCCTCCAGTTAACGCCATGTCTCGCACACGACCAGCACGGCTGGCCATCACAGCGTGACCATCCACTCGGGGTTTATCAGTCGCCTCACCGACGCGACGCGCAGCGTGTCCAACTCGCTGGTAGAACTCGGTCTTCGCACGTGGCCGCCCAGTGGAGCGCACGTTACGACGGACGACGGGCTCATCCATCTATTCTATGTGCTCGACGGCATACTCACGTGTAAGCGCTCAACCCATTTGTCGCGCGTACTGCCACGCGAGGTCTTGCGCATAGGCGGTGCCGATGAACGCGTGCTGGATAATCCATCTCGATCCGATAGTGCGTTGGCGATCCACGTCACGTTGGCACCCGACGACAGCACGCCACTGTCCACTCGCCACCACTACTTTTCCGACGATCAAAAAGACAACAAGTTGTGTCACATTGCCGCGCGAGAGCGCAATGGGCGCACGCTGGCCACGGGCGCACCACTCGATCTCTATCTGACGACGCTCGGGCGCTATGAGACGGTGCTACTCGATCGCGCGGATGACCAACCGCTGCTCATTCAGTGCATCAGTGGTGAGGCCACCATCAACGGTACCCCCGCTAACCTCGACACCCAATCGATAGAGATAGATGGCCCCACTGCGACCATTACCGGCTCACGTCACTGCACGGTGCTTATTATCCGGGGCCAGGCGAGTGATGTGGGGTGATCCAGCCTGTCGCGTGCGGCAGCGGCGTTGTACACTAATCACCGCGCCGGACAGACGTCCATTCATTCATCAGCACCCGCGCGCTTTATGCGGCGCCTTGTGAGCCGTGGCATTTTTCCTCCGCTAACTCGATGGCGACACAATCGCTCCGTTACACTTCTCAAGGAACTCAGGCATGGAAAATTCTAACTCCAGACTCGCAGGCTGGGTAGCCAGCGTCATGGATTTCTTTGCGCACCGGCCCGACACAAGTGGCCTGGGCAATTGGTTGCGCCGTGGCAGCATTGTCCTGCTCGTCGCGTTTGTAGTGATGGCAATACTCGCGTTTTATTGGTCACGCGAACCCAAAATATTTTGGGTCAACGCCAGCACAAATGGCAGTACGGTGACAGGCTACGCCACCGCCGATGCACTCGCGCAGGTGATGAATACGCTGCTCGACAAGCCCGGTGGCTTTCTGCTCAATGACGTCACGCCACCCAGTGTGTTTCTCGACAATATGCCCAACTTCGAATACGGCGCAGTAGTGCAAGCCCGAGACCTCATCAAAGCCATGCGCAACGACTACGCCCGCTCGCAGTCTCAATCGCTCGAGGATCCGGATCTGGCTGGCGCGGAACCCAAACTGCAATACCAAGCCGACAAGTGGATTTTGCCCTCCGCGGAAAGCGGGTTTCGCGACGGTATTAAGCTGATCGAGTCCTATCGCGATCGCCTCAACGATGCCAACGCTCAAGACGCGCAGTTTTTTGCTCGCGCCGATAACTTGCGCGAATGGCTTATTGTGGTGGAGAAACGACTGGGCGGTATGTCGCAGGCGCTCACTCAAAGCGTAGGCCGACGCACGCTCAACACCGACCTCGCCGGCGATCCATCGGCCACCAGCACCTCCACCGTGGCGACCGATACCATTCGAAAAACGCCTTGGAACAAAATCGACGATGTGTTTTTTGAAGCCCGCGGCACCGCCTGGGCACTCGTGCATTTTTTGCGCGCGGCCGAGTTGGATTTCGCACGGGTGCTCGAGGACAAAAACGCCACAATCAGCCTTAGGCAGATCATTCGTGAACTGGAGGCCAGCCTCGAGCCCATTCGCAGCCCGATCATCTTAAACGGCGGCGGTTATGGCATGTTCGCCAACCACTCGCTGGTGATGGCTTCTTATTTATCGCGCGCCAATTCCGCTGTGATCAATTTGCGGGAGCTGCTCGACAAAGGGTAGGCGTCGTTTCTTACCCAAAAAAAAGCCGCGATGTTCGCGGCTTTTTTATGTTTGATGCAGGACGATTACTGCGACTGCTCAACCATGTAGTCGACCGACCAGCGCACGTGTTCGTCGCTCAAGTCGGCACGGCCGCCTTTCGCAGGCATCACGCCAGCGCTGCCTACGTAACCCTCAATCGCATGCACGTAGAGCGTTTCCATGCCTTGCGCAACACGCGCCGACCATTGACTCGGATCGCCAATCTTCGGTGCACCCGCGACACCCAGACCATGGCAGGCGACACACGCATCATTATAGACCGCCTCGCCAGACTCAAAGCTTGCCATCACGGGCTCAGCCACCGTCGGCCCCGCCGCAACAGCCATCGATGCCACCGCGTCCTGGCCATAGAGCGTCGTGTCCTGTCCACGAATCACGACATCGCCGATCGGGCGAAGTCGCTCTTCCAATCTCGCTTGAAACGCCGGGTCCTCGCTCACATTGGCCGAACGATTGGCGATGGTCACCGCTAACACGATGCAAAGCACCGTAAACAGCAGCAATCCAGCCAAAACGGCCGTAAAATTATCGATAAACTTTTGATCGGGCGTCGATTCCACGAGTTGGGCTCCCAGATGGTCAGATCAGGATTCGCGCTCTGCGCGCGGGCGCCAGTATAACGGCAGTCGTGCTTGCGGTGAAGGGCTAGACGCATTGCGCCACCAAACGACGAGCCCAGCGGAGTCGGCCAACACGCCCGGTGTCGTCGGAATTGCCTTTTTCGCCCGCTAACAGACTGATAATGTGGATGAAACATGAACGCGGAAGAACCAATGAGCGACCCCATCACCGAACACAAAGACCCCGACTTGCACATCGCGCTCATTCAATTCGACATCCAATGGCACGACCCCGTCCGCAACCGGGCGCGTATTGATGCGTTGTTAGATCGTCATGACGTCGCCAACCGCGATCTGATTGTGCTGCCCGAGATGTTCACCACAGGGTTTACGATGGCCGCCGACGAGGTGGCCGAGTCACCGGACGGCCCTACCGTGCGCTGGATGCAAAAGCGGTCCGCCGAGTTGAATGCGGTCATCACCGGCACTCTGGCGGTTCAAGAGGGTGGAGCCGCCTTCAACCGTCTGATTTTTGCTCACCCTGATGGTTCGATTGAACACTACGACAAGCGCCACTTATTCCGCATGGCCAACGAGCACACCGCCTATACGCCCGGTCAAACCCGACCGATATTCACACTGAAAGGGTGGCGCCTACGCCCCATCATCTGCTACGACCTACGCTTTCCCGTGTGGTGTCGGGCAGTTGACGACTACGATATCCTGCTGTGCCCCGCCAATTGGCCAAGCCCGCGGCATGCCGCGTGGGTCAGCCTGCTCACTGCACGTGCAATCGAAAATATCGCCTACGTGATTGCGACCAACCGGGTGGGACAAGACGCGCATGACAAGCTTTACTTGGGCAACTCAAAAGCGATTAACGCCAAGGGCCACACGCTGTGCGACGCCCTAGACGCGGAGGGCGTGGTTCAAACGTCTCTGTCGAAAAGCGCACTGCTTCGTTTTCGAGAACGTTTTCCGGTGCATATTGATGCCGATGCCTTCACGCTCGTCGAACGTGAATGACCGCGGAGTAGGGCCTGCGCCCGCACAACCGATCCACGACGCAACGCCGGCGGTATTAGCGTGCAATCGAGACGGGATTTAAGACGATCTTTTGAAGCGGTGAGACGAGGAGTAGTTGCGCAAGTACGCCTCAACACTTGCAGCAATGATCGGTTCACCGACAAGCGGGCCCTGCACCGCATCGCAACCCTTTTGACGAAGAAAACTGAGTTGCCCTTCATCAAACACGCCGTCGGCCGCCGCCAGCAAGCCGAGCCCGTGCGCCATAGCAATCGAAGCGGCCACCAGATGCTGATTGTCCTGCGATCGATTGACACCCCGCACCACCGAATGGTGGAGCTTAATCCCTGTCACCGACATGCGTCTTAATCGATTCAACGAGGTGTAGCCGGTCCCAAACGAGTCAATCCATAGGCTTACATCGTAAACACCGAGGTCACGAAGCAGTTCGGCGGTTAACAACATATTTTTAGAAAAACTCTGTTCACTGATCTCAAAACTGATGTCGCGCGAATCGATTTGCTCCCGCTCGAGTCCTTCCAGCAATATTTCGGATAGCCAACGCGGATCAAAATCAAGCGATGCCAAATTGTAGTGAAGTCGTAAATGATCAAAGCCCGCATCATGCCACCGGCGCAAATCTGCTAGCCCTTGGAAAAAACCCCATTCTCTGAACTTCTCACGCAAACCCGCCGATACCAATGCGGTCATAAAATGCTTGGGTTTCAGCTCCCCTCGTTCAGGATGATTCCATACGACCAATTGTTCAAACCCGGTTACGACGCGGCTGGTGGTATCGGCAATCGGCATGTACTTAAGCTCGAATTGCTCTTCTTCAATCGCCAAACGCAGCTCGGATTCCATCAGTAGGTTAAGTTCGACGCGTTCGTTTACGCGGTGTGTGTATGCCGACACAAGATTGGTGCCACGCTCTTTCGAGGTGTACATCGCCAGATCCGCATAACTCATCAACGTATCGGAATCTTTCGCATCGTGTGGATAAACGGCATACCCCACACTCGAGGACAGCACCACATCCATCCCAGCAATATCGACTGGCTGGCCGAGCGTACCGAGTAAATTGCGCGCCATCGGCGAAACGATGGTGGTGTCGGCAACGTCTCGCAGCAGTAGCACAAACTGGTCGCCGCCCCAGCGCGCCGCATTGCACACAGAAAGCCCGTTGGGCTCTCCATTCACATCCGTCGACCACGTGCGCAGGCGTTGCGCAAACGCTTTGAGCAGTCGATCACCAGCACCGTGGCCCAAACCATCGTTAACGCGCTTGAAGCCATCAATATCGATATACACCAGTACATGCTGCGCATCGGGATGACCGTTAACAAAAACATCGCTCATGAGTTGATGAAACGATGCGCGATTGCGCAGTCCCGTCAATTCGTCAAAGTACGCTTGAAATTCGATGCGCTGATTCTGTTCCTTTAAGTTCTGTCGCATCTGGTCAAACGACTGCGCCAGATCGCCGATCTCGTCGTCGCGCCGAAACCCAACGCGCGCGTCATAATCGCCCTTACCCAGACGATCGGCGAGCATCCCGAGTCGTTTCACGGGTTCGGCCAAGCGCTTCCCGGCCAACATTGCCACCAAACTCAACACCACAACTAGGACAAGGCCAATGACACCGAGCTCTAGAACACTGGTACGAACCGAATTGTCGGTCAGTTCGTTCAGCTGATCACCCAGTAGCGCGTGACTCTCATCGACGCCGGCAGTGCTCAACTCAACCACCACACCGCCATGAAGCTGCAGCTCGGAGCGCACCGGTCGGACCACTGCGATTGACCGACTCAGTACAAGCACGTCACTCTCGCCTGATTGAGGTCGGATGTTGGGAAACACCGTACGCACATCCTGATCGTACATGGCGATTTCACGTGTGCCGTCGTGCAAGATGCGTCCGTTGGCATCAAAAAAGAACACGCTCTCGACCGAGGTGGAGCGTCTTACCGGAACGATAAGGTCGTACAGCGACACCATATCCATGGCGAGATAGGGCTCGGTCACATTGTGCGCCAAAGTTTCCGCCAGTACGACACCGCGCTGACGAAGCTGGCGCACGGTTTCCGCCGCAAAGGTACGCTGGCTTTCTTGCGAGATTCGAGCGGATGTTTGTTGCAGCTGATAGACCTGCAATAAAAACATCGCAAACAACAGGGCGAACGCGATTGAACCCATGTAAATGGCATAACGTTGTGCCAGCGACAACTTGGACTTCATTTGTCCGCACCGTGGTTGTCGGTTGATTCGGCCATGGTGCGCTCAAAGGCGTCCATATCGCCACGAATTTTGTCGAGCGCCTGTTGTTGTGCCTCAGTAATGAGCGCGAACTCGCTGGCGCCATAGTAGCCATGGAGAATGTCCTGGGCGTCGGGATGGTTGTTCAAATCCAGTAGCGACTGCTGAATACGGGTGCGTAACAGCGGATCGATTCCAGCGCGCAGGATATCGAGGCTGCGTGGTACGTCCGTGGTGCGATAAAAAATCGACATATCCTGTCGAAACGCGGCTGGGGTGCGCCATTCGGATCCCCAGTCTTCGTTGCTAAATGCGGCCGCGTCGACAATGCGTTTGTGCACCCATGTAGAGGAATTCACTTCATCGCCCGAAAACAGGTAACCGATCGCGTCTGGGGGTGGCGGATGCCGATGCGATTCGAGTCGTACGAGTCGAAAACCGGCCCCTAGCAGTTCGATCGCAGGCAGAAAATAGGCGCTGGTCGATCCGGGCTTTTCGAACGCAATGGTTTTCCCCACCAGATCGCCAATGCCTTGAATGTTGGAATCTGAGCGCGCGAAAAACACGCTATGGTAAGCACCCCGACCGCGATTTTTCTTAGTGAGAAGAAACTGTGCGCCCGCCTCGCGTTCGTACTTGATGGCCGCATAGGGCGTTGCCGACACCCAGTCGACATGCCCATCACGCAACATCTCGGTCATTTGTTCGTGTGAGTCGATCGTCACAACCATGATGGCCTCGACCCCGAGATCACGAACGCGCTCGAGCATGTAGCGCGAAATTCCCTGCATTTGGCCGAAATTGTATTTCGGCGCATTGGTCACACTGCCGATCACCAGTCGTTTGCTGCTGCTCGCGTCACCGTAAATCGCGCGACTGCTGGTCGACGGTAGACCATCGGCGGCCACCGACAACCCGGTCAACCACCACCCAACCACCACAATATGCCCCAGGCGCCGCCAAGGCGAATCGGGTAGTCGAGCGGACAGAAAGCGGTGAACCATTAAACGCATTACGACGGTTTTCAATCAGTAACAACCCTAGATACTACGACAGATTACGTTCTGTGGCGCTAAAAAACCGTAAAGATTGCTTTCGCCTGCGAAGCATCGTGTACCACCCGCTCGCTGGCCCATCGTTTTGCCGTACTTGTCGGAACCTATGATACTGTTTTAACTTGTAAATATCTGATAGTTCAGGACAGGCTGGGTGTCACACCAACGTCATATAAAGCGAGTCTAATGATGGCTGAATCGTCTCCGGATGCGGCGCAAGTGAAACAGCAGACTATTCTTATCGTTGAGGACGAGCAGGCCATTCGCGACATGCTCGAGTTCAATCTGGTGCGCGCGGGCTTCGACGTTATCCACGTGGCGTCGAGCGGCGACTCGCAGGCCGCATTGGCGTCGCATCATCCAGACCTCATGCTCGTCGACTGGATGCTACCCGACATTAGCGGGCTGGAGCTCACGCGCTCCATCAAATCCGATGATGAGCTCCACTCTATTCCAATCATCATGCTCACGGCCAAATCGCAAGAACGCGACAAGATCGCGGGTCTCGATGGCGGCGCAGACGATTATGTGACCAAACCTTTTTCACCGCGCGAACTCATTTCGCGTATCAAAGCGCTGTTGCGTCGCGCGGCGCCACGGATTGAAGAAGAGACTGTCTTCACCGTTGGCCCCGTCACCGTCAATAGCACGTCTCACCGCGTCACGGCCAAGAACCGAAAAATCAAACTTGGGCCAACCGAATTTCGCTTACTCGAGCATCTGATTCAGCACCCGGATCGCGTTTACAGTCGAAGCCAGCTTCTTGATCGGGTCTGGGGCAGTGATGTGTATATCGAGGAACGCACGGTCGATGTGCATGTGCGGCGACTACGCAAAGCCCTCGCTGATGTTGGCTGCGACAGCATGATTCAAACGGTGCGTGGCGCTGGTTACCGACTGTCCAACGAACAGGAATAAACGTAAACTAGCGAAATGAGTGATCAAGAATCGCGATCGGTAGCGACGGCGACGGTCGTTAAACATGTTTTATTGATTGTGGCGGGCTATGTCATTGGCTGGATCAATGGGGCGCCGTTATGGGGCGCGCTCATCGCTGCGCTCGCCTTGTTGGGCTGGCACATCTATAATCTCATCAAACTGCGGACATGGCTGAAATCGAAGCGCAGTGGAGCCATTCCCTATGGCACGGGTATATGGCCGACGATCTATGCCCGCATCAGCCACTTTCGCGAGCGCTCCTCGGTACACAAACAACGCTCCCGCGAACTGGAAGATGCGCGTAGTGAATTTGTCCACACGCTGCCCAACGCGGCATTTGAGCTCAATGAACAGTTTGAAGTGCTCACCGCCAATGCCCAGGCCATGGAGCTCACCGATGACGCCCAGGAACAGCTTAGCGGCCCCATCTCGAATCACTTGCGCCAACCGGCATTTATCAAATATCTCGAAAGTGGCGATTACGCGGACGGCGTGATTCTGCAATCCGCGCAAAACCCAGAACAAACGCTGCAATGCGTGATTTCCGATCGTGGACGAGAAGGCTGGCTCCTGCAGCTCATCGACATCACCCAGCAAATTAAGGCGCTAAAGATTCGGGAAGACTTTGTCGCCAACGCCTCTCACGAGTTGCGCACACCCGTCACGGTGCTCAAAGGCTACCTTGAAGGGCTCGCCGACGATGAGCTTGACCATTCGATGGAAGGGCCGGTCAATGCTATGGCAGAGCAAGTGCGGCGCATGGAAGCGATCATTGCGGATTTGCTCACACTCAATGTCTTGGAAAGCGCCGGACCGGCGCCGACTGACAACCCCGTCAATATCGCCGAGTTACTCAAGTCTATTCACACGGATGCTTTGCAATCGAAGCACTGCCCAAGCGAATTCACACTCAATATCGAGTCCTCTGCCCAGGTGCTTGGGGATGAAGTCGAGCTACGCTCGGTGATTACCAACCTCGTCTCAAATGCCTTGCGCTTTACACCGCAGGAAGGTCGTATTCTCATCACGTGGCAAGACGCCGCTGACGAGGTTGAATTGCGCGTTGAAGACAACGGCATCGGTATTCATGAAGACGACATCCCAAGAATCACGGAACGGTTCTATCGCACCGTGCCAGGACGTAATCGTCATCAATTTGGAACAGGACTTGGACTCGCGATTGTGAAGCATGCGCTCGCGCGCCACGATTCGGAACTGACTGTCGACAGCGAACTCGGCAGTGGCAGCGTGTTTTGCTGTCGATTCCCCTCCTCGCGCATCCGTCGCGGCTAGCGCCAAACCTACCTGAAGCCAACTCGAAGCCGACCCACCGTAGAGTCGTCCGGCGCAACCTGCGTTGAGTACACGGCGTAGAGTTTACCCATCGGCCAATGTTTTTGCGGCTGACCCACGAGTGTCACAATTCTGTCATACATATGTAATTTAATAGCGGCGTTCGAGTCATTCCGACCATTCGAAACTACTCATATGGGAGCATAGAATGCCAACGTTTTCCGCGATTACGCGTGTGTGTATGACCGCTGCATTGTGCAGCATCACAGCACTTTCTTTTGCCGACATGACGGTTAATGTCGGCGGTCGCGTCCATCTTGACGCCGCCCTTTATGATGAGGATGTCACGGAACTCGGTAGCGGTACGGAATTCCGTCGGCTGCGCCTTTTTGCCTCCGGCAACATCGATGACAACTGGAAATACAAGGTCAATCTCGACTTCGCCGACGGCGAAGCCGATGTGAAAGACGCCTATGTGGCCTACACCGGTCTCAACATCGGCACACTGAAAATTGGCCACTTCAAAGGGCCTTTCAGCCTTGAAGAGATGGATAGCTCCAAGTACATCACGTTTATGGAGCGTGCCTCTAACGCCATTTTTGTACCCGGACGACGAGTCGGAGTGGGTATTGAAAATGCAGTGGGTAATAACACTTATGCGCTATCGATCTTTGGCGATTCCGCTGGCGATAATGGCGGCGACGAGGGCATCGGAATCGGTGGTCGTTTTACCACCGCCCCGAAATTGTCCGACACACGTTTTGCGCATTTTGGCGTCGCCTTCGCGTATGAAGAGCCAGCCGAAACCGGCGGCGACGGCACCGTGCGGTTTCGCTCGCGTCCTGAATCTCACGTGACCAGCACGCGCTTGGTGGATGGCGGAACCATCGCCGATGTCAGCAACCTGGTACGTGTCGGTGTGGAGGCTGCCTATGCCTCAGGTGGCTTTAGCGCTCAATCCGAATACATGCGCGTGTCGGTCGATGCCGCCGCCACGGATGTGGACTACGACGGGTTTTATATTTATGCCAGCTACTTTCCATGGGGCGGATCGCGGCCTTATAAGAAGGGCGTATTTCAGCGCGTCAAGGCGTACAACAAATGGGAATTTGCGGTGCGCTACAGCACGCTGGACTTGGATGACACGGGTGGCGGCACGCAGGACAACATCACCTTTGGCGTGAACTACTATGTGAATCCCTACCTGCGTTTCATGACCAACTACACACTGGTGGATGTCGAGGGCGGCATCAATGGCGACGAAGATCCCAGCATTCTTCAAATGCGAGTGTCATTCGACTTCAAATAAGCGCTGCCCACTGCCGAGCCGACAAGGATGGCGGCTCGCACCACAGTGACGTCATAAACGCATGCTATACTTAGGAAAACTGGAAGAGTAATCCCATGGAAACCACCGATCTTGGAACCCATATCAATCGCCGCTTTGACCAGGAGCTCGACACGCTGCGCAACAACGTTTTGCGCATGGGTGGACTCGTACAAGATCAGCTGCAAAAAGCGATCACTGCTGTCGTCACCGGCGACAGTGAGCTCGGCCTCAAAGTGGCCGGCGACGATTACAAGGTCAACAAAATGGAAGTCGACATTGACGAGGAGTGCAGCCACATTCTGGTGCGCCGCTCGCCTGCCGCGATGGATCTTCGTCTTATTCTGATGGTGGTCAAAACGATTACGGACCTAGAACGCATCGGTGACGAAGCGCAAAAGGTCGGGTATCTCGCTTCACGTCTGGCGGCCATGGAGCAGCCTGACGATCACTATCGCGAGCTCAAAAACCTCGGTAGCCACGTTCTGGCCATGTTAGAAGACTCGCTCGACGCCTTTGCGTCACTCGATGCGGACAAGGCCAAAGCGGTCGTGCTCGAGGATGAGCAGGTTGACGAAGAGTACGAAGCCATCAACCGGCAGTGTCTGACGTTCATGATGGAAGACCCTAAAGCGATCAAGCGCGTCATGAATGTCACGTGGGCGGCGCGGGCGCTGGAGCGCATTGGCGACCACGCCAAGAACATCAGCGAATACGTGATATTTCTCGCATTGGGCAAGGATGTTCGCCATACAGAAATCAGTGCACGACTGAAAGAATCCTGACCGTTCTTAACATTCCCTAAATCATTGTTTTTGAATCGAAAAGCTGGCTTTTTCGACCGTTTCGTGCGACCTGCACTCAACTGAAATATTTCCGTAACACTTTGCCCCTATCCTAGGCACATGCTCAATTAACTCATGGGAGTAAACTGTGAAAAATCTTCTTAAATCAAGCGGACTTATGCTCGCTGCGAGCCTACTGGTTGTCGGCCCAGCGCACGCTCAAAATAGCCGCGATCAGATCAACATTGTCGGCTCATCCACCGTTTACCCATTCGCCACGGTAGTGGCGGAGAACTTCGGTAATTCGACCGACTTCAAAACCCCGAAAATTGAGCCTACCGGCTCCGGCGGCGGCCTTAAAGCGTTTTGCGCCGGCATCGGCGGCCAGCATCCTGACATCACCAACGCGTCGCGCCGCATCAAGCAATCCGAGATTGACATGTGTGCCAAAAACGGCGTGGAAGAAGTCGTGGAAGTTAAAATCGGCTACGACGGCATTGTCATTGCTAACTCGGTAGACGCTGACCCGATCAAACTGACGCGACGAGACATTTTTCTGGCGCTGGCCAAAGAGGTGCCTGATCCGGCAGCGGACGGCAAGTTGATCGCCAACCCCTACACCACTTGGAATCAGGTGAACAGCGAACTGCCCAACGTCGAGATTGAAGTGCTGGGCCCGCCGCCTACATCCGGCACCCGAGATGCGTTCGTCGAGCTCGCAATGGAAGGTGGCTGCAAGACGTTTGATTGGATCAAAGCGATGAAAAAGACCGATAAAAACGGCTATAAAGCGCTGTGCCACACCATGCGAGAAGACGGTAAGTTCATCGAGGTGGGTGAAAATGACAATCTGATCGTGACCAAATTGAACCACAACAAGGCGGCTTTGGGCATCTTCGGCTTTAGCTTCCTCGACCAGAATAGCGACAGCGTTCAGGGCGCGACCGTAGACGGCAGCGAACCCACCTTCGAGGCCATCGCGGACGGCGACTATCCAGTTTCTCGACCGCTGTATTTCTACGTCAAAAAGGCGCATATCGGTTCGATTCCTGGGATTCAGGAATACGTTGAGGAATTTGTGAGCGAAAACGCCACCGGCGAAGATGGCTATCTGACCGACAAAGGGCTGATCCCTCTGCCGGAAGACGAGCGCGCCGATGTTTTGGCTGCGGTTGCCGGGATGGTTTCTGTTAAACTCGCTGTGGTTGACTAAACGGCTTTTCTGTCCTGTAAGAGAAACGGCGGTCTGGTCACAGGCCGCCGTTTTTTCGTCTTAGAAATCATCACGCAAACGTCAACTTCGTCATCAACTAAAGGGCTGCTACGGGTCAAATTGTGGGTACGGTAAACCTCATCTTGGTACTGCTGGCGATCACCGGTGTCGCCTACGTGATGGCGCGTAAACGAGCCATCACCGTGGCCGGCGGTCTCCGCCACATACGTAACCTGCACTCTTTGCCATCCTACTACGGCGCGCACACGGCACTTTGGATGCTGCTACCGGTATTGATCATGATGCTGTTTTGGGGCATGAGTCAGTCGTCGGTGATCGAAAACAGACTGATCGACACCCTGCCCGCGTCTTACCAACAAATGGATCGCGATGAACTGAGCCTTGTGATCAATGAAATATCAAACCTCGCCACCGGCGGCATTACCAGCGGCAACGAATCCAAGCCCGAATATGTGGCGGGTGCGGAAACGTTTAACGCGCTGTACAACCGCGCCGGTTGGTATCGGACCCTTCTCGCCTTCGCTTTGGCGGCGGTTGGTTTCCTGCTCTCTTGGCGCCTGATTCACCCCGATTTTCGCGCGCGTAATCGCGTGGAGAGCATTACTCGTTGGGTGCTGCTCGCGTGTTCGCTTGTGGCCATATTGACGACTCTGGGCATTCTTTTATCGGTTATTTTTGAGGCCATCCGTTTTTTCCAGATGATCCCGCTCACCGACTTCCTGTTTGGGCTTCAATGGTCACCACAAACGGCCATTCGATCCGATCAGGTGGGCTCATCGGGCAGCTTTGGTGCCATTCCACTGTTTACCGGCACCTTACTCATCGCCCTGATCGCCATGCTGGTCGCCACACCGGTTGGCTTGATGACCGCCATCTATTTGTCGGAGTACGCGTCTAAGCGCTTTCGCTCATTCGCGAAGCCCGCGCTCGAGGTACTCGCGGGTATTCCGACCGTGGTTTACGGGTTTTTTGCCGTCGTCACTGTGGGTCCGTTCATTTCAAACACGGCATCACTGATCGGCCTGGATGTCACACAAGGCGCGGCGCTGGGCGTGGGTCTGGTGATGGGCATCATGATCATTCCGTTTGTGTCATCGCTGTCGGACGACGTGATCAATGCGGTACCCCAAGCCATGCGCGACGGCAGCTATGGGCTCGGTGCAACACAGTCTGAAACCATCAAACGCGTGATTCTTCCGGCCGCACTGCCCGGCATCGTCGGTGGCATTTTGCTGGCGATTTCTCGCGCGATCGGCGAAACCATGATCGTGGTAATGGCGGCCGGACTGTCGGCCAACCTCACCGCTAATCCACTTGAATCTGTCACCACAGTGACCGCGCAAATCGTCAATCTGTTGGTTGGCGACCAAGAGTTCGACAGCGCTAAAACGCTCGCGGCATTCGCACTGGGTTTGGTCCTTTTTGTCGTCACCCTTATCCTCAATGTGATTGCGCTACGCGTTGTTCGTCGCTATCGCGAGCAATACGCATAGGGGCTTGCCGTGAACGACGCATCGAACCTCAACGAGACACCGCGCCGAGAAACGCTAAAACGCGTTCGCGCAGGACTCAACAAGCGGTATGCCAAAGAGCGACGCTTCCGCCGATTGGGCTTTGCGGCGGTGATGGTCGGACTCGCCTTTTTGGTGTTTTTCTTCAGCAGCATTTTCTCTCGTGGCTATACGTCCTTCGTGCAGACCAACCTTTTACTCACCGTTTCGCTGGACGAAAAAATCATCGATCCAAAAGGGGAACGCGACGCCAATACGCTTCGTCGTGCCAACTACCGCACAATTGTGCGCAATGGCCTGATGGGTGAGCTGGGCGAGGTGAAAGGTCGAACGGCGCGCAAGGAGCTGCTCAATTTGGCCAGCAACAGCGCGGCATTTGATTTGCGCGATCGAGTGGTGGCGAACCCAGAACTTATCGGCACAGAGCTCACGCTCTGGGTACTCGCCGATGACGAAGTGGATCTGTATCTCAAGTCAGGCGAATCCGCCGACAACTACACCGGCCGCCTGTCCGAGACCCAGATTGGGTGGATTGATACGCTGCGCGACAATGACCGCCTTGAATTCAAATTCAATACACCGTTTTTTACCAATGGTGATTCTCGAGAACCCGAGCAAGCCGGTGTAATGGGCGCCGCGCTCGGCTCGTTTTATATGCTGATCATCACACTACTGGTGGCCTTCCCGGTGGGTGTAGCCGCATCGATCTATCTAGAAGAGTTTGCGCCAACCAATAAGTTCACCGACCTGATCGAAGTCAATATTAATAACCTCGCTGCGGTGCCATCGATTGTGTTCGGCCTACTGGGGCTGGCCGTCTTTATTAATTTCTTCCAGCTGCCTCGTTCCGCGCCCTTGGTGGGTGGATTGGTGTTGAGTCTGATGACGCTGCCCGTCGTTATTATCGCCGGGCGCGCGGCCATCAAATCGGTGCCCCCGTCGATTCGCGAAGCCGCGCTAGGGCTTGGCGCGTCGCACACGCAAGTGGTTTTCCACCACGTATTGCCGCTGGCAATGCCGGGCATGCTCACGGGCACGATTATCGGTATGGCCCGCGCACTGGGTGAATCGGCGCCCCTGTTGATGATCGGCATGGTCGCGTTTATTGTTGATAAACCCTCCGGACCGCTCGACTCGGCCACGGCCCTGCCGGTGCAAATCTTTCTATGGTTTGATATCCCGGAGCGCGCATTTACCGAACGCACGTCGGGCGCCATCATTGTGCTGCTGTTGTTCCTCCTTGCCATGAACGGAACAGCAGTGTGGTTACGCAAGAAATTTGAACGCCGCTGGTAACTGAAGAGAAAAAACATGCATGCAGACATGGAATCAGACACGTACGAGACGATAGGGGACGTGTCCGCGAAAGACCCGGTGATGACCACCAAAGAGGTGGACGTGCATTACGGCACGAACAAAGCCATTGACAACGTGTCGCTCGACTTTGGTCGCAATGAGGTTGTCGCACTGATCGGCCCTTCGGGATGCGGTAAGTCGACGTTCTTGCGCTGCATGAATCGCATGAACGACACCATCGAGATCGCCCGCGTCACTGGCGATATCCGGCTGCATGGCGAAGATATTTACAGCAAGAGCATGGACCCGGTGTTGTTGCGGGCGCGCGTGGGAATGGTGTTTCAAAAACCCAATCCATTTCCTAAATCCATCTATGAAAACGTCGCGTACGGTCCGCGTATTCACGGCTTAGCCAGCGATCGCGCCGAACTCGACGAAATCGTGTTTACCAGTCTGCGCAAAGCCGGCTTGTACGAGGAGGTTAAAAACCGACTTGACGAACCCGGCACTGGCTTGTCTGGGGGACAACAACAGCGCCTATGCATTGCGCGCACAATCGCGGTGGACCCCGAGGTTATTCTAATGGATGAGCCATGCTCGGCACTCGATCCGATTGCGACGGCTCGCATTGAGGATCTGATCGACGAGTTATCGAAAAACTACACCATCGCCATTGTCACACACTCGATGCAGCAGGCAGCCCGTGTCTCGCAACGCACCGCCTATTTCCACCTTGGTCGATTAATTGAAGTCGGCACCACTGAGTCGATCTTCACGACGCCTCAGCATAAACTCACCGAAGACTATGTGACTGGGCGATTCGGCTAGCTTCCCTTTCTGTCCAGTTCGACAGCTCCCCCTGATCAGCCGCGCTTTTTTCAACGTGCTATCCACCGAACGCTGAATTGAACGATTCACCGCCTGCTCAGTCTCAATCAGCAGGCGATGCGACAAATTCGTCGGCGCGATCCATGGTCAACTCACAGGGGGGAGAGAGTCATGAGAGCTGCTCTATTGATGTTAACGGTTATCGCGGTCAGCGCGTGTGGTGGCGGGAGCGGCGTTAGCAACACGCCACCGCCCGCCGCGCCGCCGGTCCCCACTCCCACACCGCCACCACCGACCGATCCAACGCCATCCTCATTTTTTATGGATGCCAGCGCATCACTACCAGACAGCCGCAATCGGGACTGTTTCGATGCGCTCGCGGTGGACCTCGATACCGACGGTGATCTCGACCTCGCGCTGGCGGGCTTTGGACTAAACGGCGCTGACAATGTCATTTTGCTTAATGACGGCAACGCCTTGTTCACCGATGTGTCGGCCACTCACTTGCCCAGTAACAGTGAAGTGTCTGAACACGTGACGAGCGCCGACTTTGATATGGATGGCGATCCCGATTTAGTGTTCGCCAACGTCAGCCGCAATAACTCCGATCACGAGTACTATCTCAATACTGGGGTCGGGGGCGTTATGGCGGCAGCCCCTGCGCTGCCGGTCACCGGTCAATCTGCGTTTGTCGTCGCCGAGGATTTTGATAACGACAACGACCCAGACCTATTTATCGGCAATTTCGGCCTCAGCAATCTATTGGTCAATGACAGCTTTGGTGGTTTTACCGATGAGTCGGACACCCGCTTACCGCGCACGGATGCACAAATT
This sequence comes from Pseudomonadota bacterium, assembly GCA_039028935.1. Classification (NCBI taxonomy): domain Bacteria; kingdom Pseudomonadati; phylum Pseudomonadota; species Pseudomonadota bacterium. The sequence continues at coordinate 49,433 of JBCCHD010000023.1, forward strand.
ACCGAAGACTCTGGCATCGGCGATGTGAACGGCGACAGCTTTGTGGATATTGTCGTCGCCTATCGCGGCAGCAACACCGAAGGCGAGGGTCGACGCAACCAAGTGTGGCTCAACAATGGATTCGGTGTATTCACCGATGCCACAGCATCCAACATGCCGTCGGGCACTAATTCGACGTTTGATATCGCTCTCGCCGACGTGGACAACGACGGCGACCTGGATGCAATTGTCGGCAACGCCACAATCGGAAATTCAAACGCCCCGTTGCTCGACAACCTGTTGATCAATGACGGTAATGGCGTGTTCACGGATGAAACCGCCCAACGCTGGCCACAAAACAGCCTATCGAATACCTATGGCATCAGCACGCTGGATATCGATGGAGACGGTGATCTGGACATTCTGACGGCGGAAAATCTGGGCGCAAGCGGCGACGGAACGGTGCGTGCTTATGAAAACGATGGCACCGGACGCTTTACCGAACAAACCAACACGCTTATTGGCGATGTCCGAGGCAACATGGTGGACATTGAAGTGCATGATTTTAACGGCGACGGAATAGCCGATTTGTACTTTTGTGCGACCCGAAACTTTGGCACCGCCGAGTCCGCGCGCGATTTTTTGTTTTTAGGACTATAATCAAACACTCATTCGACTTTGGAGCCCGTACATGACCGCAATCAAACTGACGTATTTTGATATGCACGGCGGACGTGGCGAGCCCGTACGAATCGCGCTTCACGCCGCCGGCGTGAGTTTTGATGACGAACGGCTCTCCTTCAAAGATTTTTTTGCAATGCGCTCATCCACACCACTTGACGCCGTTCCCGTCATGACGGTGGATGGCACGGACTACACACAATCAAATTCGATGCTGCGTTACGTTGGTCGGCAAGCCGGACTCTACCCCGACGATTCCTGGCAGGCATTTCTATGTGATGAAATCATGGATGTCACTGAAGATCTTTTGCATCAGGTCGTCGCCACCTTCGGACTAGAGGGTGACGCACTCAAAACCGCGCGACAATCACTGGTGGAGGGCGGTATTACACGCTATTTGAAATTAGTGGATACCCGGCTGACAGCGGCGGGCGGGCGGTATCTGGCCGGTAACCAACTAACAGTGGCCGACCTCAAGACGTTTATACAGCTTCGCGCCTTCGCCGCAGGTGTATTGGATCACGTGCCCACAGACATTTGCGACACGTTGGCGCCAAGTGTTGCTGCCTATGGCCAGCGCATTGGCGAGGAGCCCATTGTCACCGCGTACTACGCCTCGCTCTCGGGATAGTCATACGATGCGGCAATCTGGCGACGGTGCCGTTAGACACTCGCCACTCTCGACACAGGAAACTCAACGACCTTCCAGTAGGTTTCCACTAATCCGACCGCTTTTTCGAAACTGTTGCCAACATCGGATTTGAGCATGTACCCGGCAACATTCAGGTCGTAGGCCTCAAACCGGTCTTTCTCATCATTCGACGTGGTGAGCACAAACACAACCGCGTTCTTGAGTTTGGAATCTGCGCGGAGCTTACGTAAGAACTCAATACCGTTCATTCGCGGCATATTGATGTCTAACACAATCAGAAACGGCCGGGAAATTTCTTTATCGGATTGTCCAGTAATGATCTCCCAAGCCTCTAGGCCGTCGTGCGCCCGTACAATCCGATTCGCAATTCGGTGTGCTTTTATCGATCGCATGAAATCCATTGCGTCGATTTCATCGTCTTCGATCAACAGTAAACTGACTTCTTCACTTTGCCTCATGAGGTTTTCCCAACCAGCTTGGAATGCGCGATGTCCTTTCGCCACTCCAGCTTGAATACGCAGCCCGACTTCCCGTCTGGCGCATCAATCCACACTTTGCCACCCTGCAGTTCGACTATGCGCGCAACGATAGCAAGACCAATTCCACTTCCCTCAACGCTGTCGCGCGGTTTCAGCGTCTGGAACATACCAAACACTCGGTCGCGAAACTGCTCATCAATACCATCCCCATCGTCTTCCACAGAAACTAGAAAGTGATCGCCTTCATCACATATCGATACGGTCACAACCCCATCCTGCCGCGGGTGATGCTTACACGCGTTGCCGATGAGATTACGCAGCACCTGCTCAAGCGGTGCGCGGAGCGTGTCAAAGTCGCCGACAGTATCATTGACCACCACACTGAAGGAGTCGGGTAAAGACATTAACGAGGTAACTTGATCGACCAACGCCTTTAGCGATGTACGTTCAACATCGGCTTCGGTGCGACCAACACGCGAATACTCCAGCAGATCTTCGAGAAGATGCTGCAGTCGTTCCGCACGCTGCTCAAGTAGATCAAGATGCGAGAGGACGTCCGGCGCGTCAATTTCGGCCAGATCCTCGCGCAACCAATAGACAATGGCCTGAATCGCGCGCAGCGGCGCTTTCAAGTCGTGAGAGGCAACATACGCAAACTGCTCGAGATCTTTATTGGAACGTGACAGTTCGAGCTGCTTGGCTTCCAGTTCGCACTGCAAACGATGCAGATCGGTAATATCGGTGGCTTCGCAGAAAATACCCACGACACGACCTTGACTGTCGAAGTCTGGTTCAAAACGCACGCGCATATACTCTTGCGTTTTTCCATCAACATCGCTGTAGGATTCAAACGTCACAGATTCACCATTCAACGCGCGATCATAATGATGCGCGTTGAGCCTAAAACGTTCGCCAACCAAGTCCGGCACCGACCGTCCGATAAATTCATCCGACGTCATGCCGTTTCTCTTTAGCAATTCGTCATTGACGTAACGATAGATTAGATTCTTATCAACGTAGTAAAAGACATTCGGCACACCCTTGAGAATGTGGGCGAGTTGATCTTTTAGCTGATATATTTGGGTGGCGTTTACGGTTTGTACGAACACACCGCTCACGCGGTCTGCCGTCAGCACCGGTTCAAAAAATACGCGAACGTACTCACCGTTTGTGCGTTTGACGTCCCGCGCTTGTCTTGCTCCGTCAAGCGCGTTCTTAAAGGCCTTGGCTAGTACCGGAAAAATACGAGGGCCAAGCAGCGTCGACACCTGCATGCCACACACTTCCTCCGGCGTCTTAGCAAACCGCCCAACAGCATTTTGATTCGCAAACTCGATACGCATATTGCTATCGACCAGCATGATGCCCCGATCCTGGGTCTCGAGAGCCCGAATCAGCTTTTCACTCACGCCTTGCTCAATCGGTTCCGCCACACTCACGACGTCGGCCTCCACAGACGGCACAGCAAAAAAGACGCCGTCCACACCCGTTTCCAGCGCACAGCAACGACTCAACAACTGAACCGGCGCACCGGTGGCGGCGAGATGCACGTAGACATCGTTCGGATCAGTGCCTTGCAGGGCATATTGGAGTTGCGCGTCAAGTGCATTGCGGGACGAAGGTTCAAACAAATCGAGAAATTCCGATCGTTCAACATCGCGGTCAGAAAGACTAAAGCGATTGAGTAGCCGCGCGGTTGTAGCGTCGACTGTAAACTGACCTGCTTTCGCGCTGTAGCTCCAACGACCAATGCCGAGGCGGTCTACTCCGCGGTCTCGCGGCATAATGGGTTGATACATACACTGTTCTGTCATGACATCACTTCCTCTGTTGCGCCGAATCGGCCGGGCGCATCAATCATCCGATAGAGGCCTGTGCGCACTTTCTTAATCGTACTTTGCAACACCTGTGGGGATACCGCGCGACCGAATACCCAGCCCTGCCCAAGATCGCAACCAAAGCGCGTCATAAATTCCAGTTGCGCCTGTGTTTCAATACCCTCTGCGACAGTTTGAAGATTCAGGCCCTGTGCCATCGCGATAATTGCGGAACACACGGCAGTGCCATGCCCTTCTTGACCAATGTCGCTCACAAACGAACGATCGATTTTCAATATGTCGATGGGAAAGGTCTTGAGGTAGCTCAAACAGGAATGACCCGTGCCAAAATCGTCGATGGCCAGCCGCACACCAATATCTTTGAGCCGGTGCAAGCACGTCTGTACGGCGCTGGTATCCTGCATAAGTGAATACTCGGTGAGTTCCAATTCCAGTAAATTGGCTGGCAATTGATAATTCTCAAGTATCGCTTTCACCTCATGATGAAAACCGGGTTGTTGAAACTGCATGGGCGAGATATTGACCGCGATGGGCACCAAAACCTCATTGCTGTTGCGCCACTGAACGAGCTGCTGGCAGGCGGCTTCAAGTACCCATGATCCCAAGGACACAGCAAGGCCCGCTTCTTCGGCCACCGGTATGAACTCGACGGGACTGACAGCACCCCTTTCTGGGTGCTCCCAGCGAATCAAGGCTTCGGCGCCGCAGACCGAGTGATCGGTGAGTGATACTTGCGGCTGATACACAAGATGAAATTGACTGGCGCTAATGGCCTGTTTGATATCGGTTTCCATACTGTGAAACCGAATAAGATCGCGATGCATTTTCGATGTGAAAAACTGAAAGTTATTCTTGCCGCGATCTTTGGCCTGATACATCGCCATGTCCGCGTTACGCAATAGACTTTCACGGTCCATGTCATCGGTCGGATAGAGCGTAATGCCAATACTGGTCGTTACATCAATTGCGCGCGTGTTGATCTTGAATGGTTGCTTAATTTTATTGAGCAGATGAGTCGCAAACGACTCAACATCAAGCACCGAATCGACATCTTCCAAGACCAGCGCAAACTCGTCGCCGCCTAAACGCGCTATGGTATCGCCTTGACGGACGGCGTGGCGCAGACGCGACGCAACAACGCGAAGCAGCTTATCGCCCGCAGCGTGGCCCATCGTGTCATTGATCGTTTTGAAGTTATCGATATCAAAATAGAACACGGCAAAAGTAGAACTCGTTCGCTCAGCTCGAGCAATCGCTTTTTCAAGTTGATCGTTGAAGTACTGCCGATTTGGAATTTCAGTGAGCGTGTCGTACTGGGCCAAATAGTTCAGCCGCAGCTCCGAACGCTTGCGCTCAACTGCATAGCGGATGGCGCGAGCGATGTGTTTGGTCTCTGCTGGCCACTTAACCAAGTAGTCCTGTACGCCGAGATTCAGAATTTCGATGGCGTAGTCTTCGTCGTCTTGGCCGCTTGTAACCACGACCGGTACGGTCGGATCGGCATCCAGTATGCGCTTTACGGATTGGGGGCCCGTCGAGTCTGGCAAGTTTAGATCAAGCATCACTAATTCAAACGCGCCATTTCGCAAACACGACACTGCATCGTCCATGGTTTGACAATGCACGATATCGAACGTCTGCGATTTCACGCGCTTGAGTGACGACTGAAGAAATAAAACGTCGTTCTCATCATCTTCTACGAGAAGTAGTTTCATGGACCGGCGGTAGTCTCTGGTGGCTTAGCGAATTCCCCACGCTAATGGCATCGCCGGTAACACGTTGAGAACCAAGTCACAATTGCCATGGGATACCCGTTTCCAAAAGCATAAACTGTGCGCTGGACACGGATTATCTTGTGGATTTTGCACGCACTGAGACGAAAACAGAGGCCGAACTATGGGCGGGCAGCACAACCGAAACGGTCGACACGCGTGGCGCTAGAGATTATGCAACACCGAATTGACCCACATCGGCGCTGCGTTCACACAGCGTCGGGACCGGGATTAGTCAAACAGGATATTGATGCTGCACGGCTCGTCGACGAGATCACGGCCGTAGGTATGGATGGTCAATACGGTCTCATCTGAGCCGTTGAACACTCGATGCGGTCGCTCGCAGCCGGGGTTGATACCATCAACGTCGCCAGGCTTGCAATGATGCACATTGGTTCGCACAGGCTCAGCGCCTTCGGTATAGGAGAAGCCTTCTGCAGTCGGATGGCCGGCGTATACACCCATGGCACACCAGGCGCTGTGGCCATGTACCGGCGAAGCCTGGCCCGGCAACCATGCCACGGACATCACGGTATAGCGACCAAGTGGATCGGCGTACAGCAAATGACGCCGATAACATTCATCACTGGTCAAGCAACAATCATCGGGCAGCCAGTCGGGCTCACGAATAAGGGTGCGCAACGCGTCAGCCACCTGCTTTGCGATCGAATCGTGGCCGCCCGCCAGCAGGGCATCGACGGTTTCAATGTACTGAACAAATCGTATTTCTGAGACCAACGGAGCCGGAGTTAACGCGCGGCAATGCGGCGGCAAGGAGGCAGAAACAGTTTGAAGTGAAGCCGACATGAAATCATCCGTAAGTGACTGCTTTGTCATTGAATTTTAGCAATACTGTGATGCGATTGGGTTGCAAATATTGACCCAAAATCAATCATTCTTGGACTTTCATACCCATTTTTAGTTATAAATTAGGAATGTATTCTATTGATTCGAAAGATCGACAGATCCTAGACCTGCTGCAGCGCGATGCGACTCTTCAGGTGGCAGCCATCGCCGAACAGGTTGGTTTATCGCGCACCCCGTGCTGGCGTCGCATCCGTGAGCTGGAAAAAAACGGCTATATCCAAAAGCGCGTCGCGCTACTTGATCGCAACAAACTTGAGTTGCCCATCACCGTCTTCGTGGCGGTTAAAACCAATGAGCATAACGCGACGTGGCTGGAACGGTTTCGCCATGCTGTGAATGAGCTGCCGGAGATCGTTGAAGCCTATCGCCTGAGCGGCGACACGGATTACCTACTGAGAATCATCGTGAAAGACATCGAAGGGTTCGACGCGGCCTATCAGCGACTCATTGAAATGGTGGACTTTTCCGATGTGAGCTCGAGCTTCTCCATGGAGGAAATGAAGTTCACCACTGCCATCCCACTCTTCTAACTCGTCGCGCTTTACCGCGACCGAGCACACCGATCTCAGGCCGATTCCGATAACACTTCCGGCGTTGCCGCCAGAATGGGTGATTCAGCCGCTCGATGATCTTTTTTGCCGGGCACGTAGCGCACGACTTCGGCGATAGGATTGGAGAACACACACAGATCGCGCACCCCTTTATCACTCGCCGTTTCTTCCACCACTTGCCGTATGCGTTTGGCCATGGGCGCGCTCAAGATACTGCGGTACAGGCGATACTCGTCATTCACACGCGCACCGGCGACTTGGCAACCTTCGTCGGCCGCCACAAAAAACGCCTCGACTTCTGTCAGACCAGGCACGCCCGCGTCGAGCATTAAATCGGTAAAGCGCTGACTCTCAGCGCGACGAACCATTGCCGATACCCGTATTTGATCACGCAGAATAGAGTCCGCTACTCGTGTTTTGTTGGCGCGTCGCTTTTCTTCAGTCGCTCCCGATTGATCGCGCCAATGGCTGTGTCCCGATAAGTGATCAATCGCTCGAATGATCTGCTGCATGTCGGCCGCATAGCGACGTGACGACGCGCGACTGGGTAGATTGCTCAATCCCGACACGCCATCAACCCGATAGATGAGACCGCGTCCGGGGCGATGAAATTCACCCGCTTCAGTCATTGCCGCAAACACCGATTCAGCTTGATCAGAATCGACCAATACGATCAACATCTCTTGATCGTGTTCTTTAGTAATTCGAAGCCACCCGAGTCGATCACGCAACCCTTGCCCCTCACAGTAGTGAACAATCGGTCCATGCGCACCGGCGTTGATTGCCGCACGACACACTTTATTGCTTCGATTCTGGCTAACAATGCATTGAATGATGCTTTGGCCGTGCCCCATTGAAATAGACTGAGCACCGCTTTGCATCGACAGCGAGGTAGGCCAATGGTGGTAGTCCGGGCCAAAATAAATGTCATGACACGGAGTACTGAACACTGCACCGGTTGCCTGTTGATGCAACCGACCTTTTAGCGCTATCGCATCGGCGATGTCCTGCACATCCTGATCGGGCACAACAAGCTGTAGTAATGTCTTGGCCGGGCTGATGGGCGGCACCCAGTGCTTCCACCACTGATCATTTAACAACGTACCTCGAGCGCGCCATGCCAACGCACTCGCACCGTGATGCATTTTTATTTCGTCCATCACATTTCCGGCGCTCGCCGTGGGCAATACCGCTGTGATAGAAGAATAGCCGTTCGTTGTCATACCTGAGCTCCTAGGTGCTTACTACTGTATTACTGACATCCTGCTCGGCGGCGGACTCTTCTTGATTGGCCGACGAGCGATAGTGTGTGTACAGACCAACGCTCAGCACAGTCAGAATCGGACCGACCGACGCTAGCGCCAAAATACCGAAGCCATCAGACACACCCGGCACGTTTGCACCAATGCCCAGACCCATTGCCAACACCAACGGCACTGTAATCGGTCCGGTTGTGACTCCTGCGCTGTCCCAACTAAAGTTGACGAAATGGTGCGGAGAAATAAGGGTGAGCAACAAGACCACGGCATAGCCTGGTATCAACAAGTAGATCAGCGGCAGGGCATAGGCCATTTTGATGACGCCAGCTGAAATACCCAGACCGACCCCAATCGCTACGCTCTGCATCAACAGTTTCTTTTGAAAGGCACCAACGGTGATCCGCTGCACGGTATCACCCAGTGCATTCAGTGCTGGTTCCGCCAGCGTTGCCCCATAGCCAAGAAAAAAGGCGAAGCCAACAGCCAACAGTTTTCCAGAATGCTCACTGAACATGGCGTACTCAAGATATTCACCACCCCACGGAACGATGCTGGCAAACGTAAGCGGTACGTTGCTGCCGAGCTGCCCACCTAACGGCGTTAAACCCAGCGCAATACCCAAGCCAAAAAACGCCATACCGACTAAGGCCAATATGACACCGGTGCCAACATCCGAGTCGCGCCCGAGATTCTGTTTGAGCACGATTCTTAACACGACGTAAAGAAACAGACAGAGAGGAACAATAGCGCGCAGTGCGTCGATCGTAGCCTGTTTGGCTTGCGTACCCAACGCAAGCGAACTGTCCCATGCTTGTTCACCCACCGCATCAAAGCTGCGTGCCGCCTTCTTTTGAATGACGACTCTAGGTTCGGTGAGCACAACATCGCCGTCGACGAGCTCTGCCTCGCCACCTTGAAATTTGACTTCATAAGCCGGCGGCAACTGACGCGAGCTCAAGTACGCTTGAAATTCTTGTTCGGTAATCGGCGGATGATCCCGCAGAGTACCCACTTGTGCAGTCGAATCCTGAACAACCGACTCAACGCTCTCACCTTGGTAGTTTGGCGCACCGTAGTAGTCTTTCTGTGAATAATGAAAAAGCGCCAGCATCAACACGGCAACAATCGGAAACAAGGACGCCAGCGTGACGACACCGAAACCGGTATGGCCTCCGCCACCGTTACCGCTACTGACCACACGACACACGCCAATTCCCAGCGCAAGAACAAGCGGCACGGTCACCGGACCGGTGGTCACTGCGCCACAATCCCAGGCTAGACCCAACACATCGGATAATTCGGGCACCGTGCTAAATCCCAATGACATGCACAGCAGCACCGCGACTGTGGGCATCGCCAAGTACTTTAATGGCCAACCGTAAAAAAATCGCAAAACACCCAAGGTCACGGCCAGACCCACACCCACGCCGACGCTACCGACTAGCTGACCCGAAAAGTCATTGAGCAAGGAATACAACAGTGGCGCCTGATCGGGCGACACGCCGCTGCCCGCCGCTTTCAGCACAGCAATTGCCGGTTCGGCAAATGTCGCCCCAACACCGAGCAGGAAGGCAAAACCCAGGATAATCGGCATGCGGCTGCTTTGAGGCAAGATGCTGCCAATAATTTCCCCAAGCGGCATAAGGCCTAGCCGCAGTCCCTCCATGAAGGCCATGAGGCCTACCACAACAAGAAAAATGCCGACAACGATCATGCCCGCATAGACTATCGGTAAGCGCAACACCAGGATTTGGAAAAGTGCCAGATACGCAACAATGAACCAGACACCTTTAATCTGATCCATGAAGTTGCGCTTCACGTAGGGCGCAAGAATACGCAGCGTATCGCGCACGCCGAGGCGAAATCGCGGCGAACTGAGGGCATCTGACATTGCCTCTACCTCAAAATAACAATGGTTAAATAGTGGTAGCGTCAGATGTGGGAAATACTTTAGCGGCGGGTCTTTCTATCCCACCTATAGTGACGGGATACTCTTTTTATCCATGCACCGCACTCATGTTTTACTCTGCCAGCAATGCACGCTGATACCAGTCAGCGTTGACGAACCCCTCCCGCACGCGTTGAGGATGATCGCCAACATCCAGGCGTCGCACCTCGGTGGCATCGCTATACCGAATGACCGAAAGCTGATCGGTTCCGCTCCATGACACGTAACAGTACTCACCCGTTTTATCTGTCACCACCCAGTATGGCTTTTCGCCAAGACCGGTGAGCAGTTGATAGGAATCGTTCGTCAGGTCGTAAACCGCGACATAGTCATCCATGGTTCCAGCAATACACAGGGTGTCATCGGCCTTATTGATGGCGATGCCATGGTGCGCAGAATCATTGATGTATTGCGTACGCGGTAGTGTGGTATGGCGAGGCAAACCAACCAGACGAACGATGCGCCCATCGCGCAAATCATATTCAACGAAACCATGTAAAAACGAGAGCTGGAAGAAGAAGGTGTTCTCATCGGCGGTGTGCGCCATCGGTCGAATGGCGGGACTGATTTTACCCAAGCCTGCCGCATTCAGCTTATCTTTGATATCAAACTGTATTAAGGGCTCGAACGTCGAAGAATCGACCACCTGGAAAAGGCGATGCCCTTTGAACGTACCGCCGCCTTCTTTATCAAATGGCGTAAAGACACGCCCGATACTGGCATGGAAAATCTTTGATCCATCCTTGCTGTACACATTTTCATGTGGGGAATCGCCCGTGGGAAAACGCCCTACCTCTTGCCCAGACTCCACATCGAGCGCATGCATGCTTACATATGGATGGACTCGATCCCGTCCTGTGGGGTGACTCAAGTGCGGCCTGGCTAGCCTTGTCCAGCACAGAGGAGAGGTTTGCAC